>JASFIU010000085.1:0-12316 GCA_050122495.1 Desulfobacterales bacterium
CCGCGCCGGTCAAAGATCATCACCGCAGCGGTGCTTCCATGATCATGAAAAATTGGTACGGTCTACTGGGCGGGCGGCGTAACATTTTTCACCAGGATATACACACCATTATCCAAGAGCTGGCTATGATGATAAAACCGACTCTGGTGGTTCTGGACGGAACGACCACCATGATGCGCAACGGACCGACAGGCGGTTCGCTTGCAGACCTCAAGAAAACCCATATGATGATCGTCAGCACCGACCAGGTCGCAGCGGATGCCTTCGGCGCCACCCTGCTCGATAAAACGATTGATGAGTTGGCTTTCATTAAAAAAGCAGAGACGGCAGGTTTGGGCACTGCTGATTTTCAATCGCTGAATCCGGTGCGGGAGTCGATATGAATCCGGTTAAAGGTTTCAGGTGTCAGGTGTCAGGGTTCAGATGACAGATGTCAGAGGTCAGAAAACAGATGACAGACGAAAAGGGGAAGACTGTTTTCTGTCTTTTGCCATCTGATTTCTGGTCTCTGTCTCCCCTCATTTGTTTGCTGACACCTGACACCTGAACACTGAAACCTAATTTTACTTGAACCCTGAGCTTTAGAACCCACTGATACATGACTAAAAGCCAACAATGAATATTATAACGACCAGACGTATCTGCCAGATATTTTTTTTCATGCTCTTTATCTGGTTTTGCGTGGCGGCCACATTAGGCGAGCAATGGTGGCAGCTGCGTGGATGGCCGGTCAACTGGATCATTCAACTTGACCCGCTCGTGGGCCTGGGGACCCTGCTAACCACCCGGACCCTTTATGCCGGACTCGTCTGGGGCCTTGCTACCGTGGTTCTGACGATTATTCTCGGCAGATTTTTCTGTGGCTGGCTGTGTCCTTTTGGTTCCATTCATCAATTTGTCGGTTATCTCGCCAAACGCAAAAAATCAATCAGGACCAAAATCAAGCTCAATCGTTACCGTTCGGCGCAATCCGTCAAATACTGGATTCTGGTCTTCATGTTCACCATGGCCATTGCTGAACTGGCCATAGATATCATCCGCTTACCACACTCAACACCGATGGGCTTCGCGGTATTGATGGTTTTGGGTTTGACAGCTGTCATCGCTCTGGTCATTCGACAGATAAACTTCAATCTAAAAAAAACCATTGCCGTTGTTTTAGTGCTATCCGGTTGCTGGGTCTTACTGAGTTTCTTATTTTATGGAGACTGGCGCCCGATCGCATCCCTTCAAATCGGATTGCTGGATCCAATTCCGCTGGTATACCGTTCAATCAATTTAATTGTGATGCCCCTTGTCGATCAGACAGCCCTGATGGCCTCAACCAACCCGCGGCTTTATGCAGGCACCTGGCTGATCGCATCTATTTTTGTCGTATCGGTGCTGTTGAACTTAATTTGGCCGCGGTTCTATTGTCGATTTGTTTGTCCGCTGGGGGCCCTGTTCGCAGTGCTGGGACGCTTTGCCTTCTGGCGTATCGGTAAAGCCCGAGAGGAATGCACCGATTGTCACCTGTGTGAGAAAAATTGTGAGGGCGCCTGTCAGCCCACCACTCAGATCCGGATTGCGGAATGTGTTCTTTGTTTAAATTGTATCGAGGACTGCCACCACGGTCTAATGGGTTACCACACTGCACCGTCTGCCGGCGGTGAAATCGTTTCACCGGATTTATCCCGGCGCGAATTTTTAGTATCGGCCGTATCCGGAGTCGCGGTTATCCCGATGCTGCGTATCAGTGGCGTACCGGGTCCCAACTGGAATGATCGCCTGGTGCGTCCACCGGGCAGCCTGCCGGAACAGCAGTTTCTGTCCCGCTGTATCAAATGCGGTCAATGCATGCGAATCTGCCCGACCAATGTGATTCATCCGGCCGGGTTAACAGCGGGTCTGGAAGGCCTGTGGACACCGGTGCTTAATTTTCGAATCGGCACCAGCGGATGCCTGCACAATTGCATCGCCTGTGGAAATCTTTGCCCGACTGCTGCGATTCGGCCCATCAGCTTAGAGGAGCGCCAGGGCATCAACCGGTATGCCGAACAGGGGCCCCTGAAAATCGGGACCGCCTTTATCGATCGCGGCCGTTGCCTGCCCTGGGCCATGGACCGGCCCTGTATCGTCTGTCAGGAAAATTGCCCGGTTAGCCCCAAGGCGATCTTCACGCGCACCCTTTTCAATACCATTCGCGTCCATCAGCAGTTGGTTGTAAAAGATGCCGACTCAACCCGGATCGAGCTTGAAACCGATGCAATCGAACCGAACCAGTATTCCACCGGAGATTATTTTTGCGTGATCCCGGGATCTTCGGACCAAAGACCCCGGCGAATCATCGCCAATACGGCCCGCAGCTTAAAAGTGGATCCTGGCTTGCCGTTCGAACAGCCGCCCGAAGCGCAAGATTCTGTTTCGGTTCAAATTCGGCTGCAACAGCCTTATGTCGATCCCAAACTTTGTATTGGCTGCGGTGTCTGTGAACATGAATGTCCGGTGCTCGGCAAACGCGCCATCCGAGTCAGCGCTGAAAACGAGTCCCGGGCCCGGCAGCATGCCTTAATTCTACAAACATAGAATCCCCGCTTAAGGAAAATCCTGTTATGACCCAAATGAATGCGAGCTGGACGAGAAGAATGTTTCTGAAAACCGCCTGTGCCGGTGGTGTTGGATCCGTTCTTGCGCTTAAAAATAACCTGACCCGGGCTTCTGATGAGTCCATGGTAGTGCCGTCCCGGCCCTTTGGCAAAACCGGAATCGAGGTGCCCATTCTGGGTTTTGGCACCAGTTTACATGTATCTTTCAGTCAGCTGCTGTTGAGACAGGCAGTCAAATGGGGCGTTACCTATTGGGACACAGCCAACACATATATGGGCGGCAATAGCGAGAAGGCAATCGGCAAATATTTCGGCAAATACCCCCAAGACCGTCAAAAGATTTTTCTGGTGACAAAAACCCACGCCGTGACTGCCGAAAGTAGAACCCGCGATCTTAATTTATCGCTGGAACGGATGAAAACCGACTATATCGATCTTTTTTTCATCCACAGCATTTGGGGCGCGGACGAATTGGATAACCAAACAAGGACCTGGGCGGAAAAGGCCAGGCGTGAAGGCAAAATTCGCTTGATCGGATTCAGCACCCACAGCAACATGGAAGCATGTTTGCTGGAAGGGGCCAAACTGGGCTGGATCGACGGCATTATGATGACCTACAATTATCGCTTGATGCATACCGATGACATGCGTCGCGCTGTAGATGCCTGCGTCAAAGCCGGTATCGGTCTGACCGCCATGAAAACCCAGGGCGGCGGTCAGGTCAGAAGCGATTCACAAACCGAACTCGACCTGGCCGGACGCTTTCTGCAAAAGGGCTTCAGCGATGCCCAGGCCAAACTCAAAGCAGTTTGGCAAAATCGAAATATCGCCAGCATCTGCTCGGAAATGCCCAACATGACAATTCTGATGGCCAATGTGGCGGCCGCCCTGGATAAAACCCAGCTTTCCGCCAGGGACACACAGCTGTTGCAGCAATATGCCCACGAAACACGATCCGGTTACTGTGCCGGCTGCACTGACATTTGTGAATCCGCTGTTGCGGCCGACGTACCTATCGGCGATGTGATGCGGCATCTCATGTATGCCCGCAGCTACGACAACCGTGAGCGGGCAAGACATTACCTTAAAAAAATTCCTGAAAAGCAGCGCCAGCAAATGCTTCGTCTTGATTATTCTTCAGCGGAAAAAAAATGCCCCCAGAAAATGGCGATCGGCAAACTCATGCAAGAAGCGCTGAATCAGTTGTCTTAAAGCCAAACATAGGAACTGGACTTGCTGAAAATTAGCGCTGATGATTGCCATCCGGCGCATAAAAAATCGATATGGAGGAATTTCAAATGAAAATAAAAGCCAATAACTGGTCACGCCGAAAATTTTTAAAAGCCGCCGGGGCGGCCGGGGTGGGCTCTATTATGGCCCCGATGGCCGGTCGGGTAGAGGCATCTGAACGGCCGGCAACGCTCCCCACCCGGCCTTTCGGCAAAACCGGAGCACAGGTATCCATTCTGTCGGTGGGCGGGACGGTTGACACGGCATCGAATCAGTTGATGCTCAGGCAGGCCGTGAAATGGGGGGCAACTTACTGGGACACCGCGCCTTCATATCGCTGGGGTCGCAGCGAGGAAGGTTTCGGCAAATACCTGGGTAAATATCCGGAAGATAGAAAGAAAATTTTTTTGGTGACAAAAAGCGGTGCCTGGACCACAAAAGGAATGACCCGTGATCTAAACTCGTCTTTAAATAAAATGAAGACGGATTATATTGACCTGTACTTTGTGCACGGCATCAGCAGCATCAGCGAAATGGATGACGACACCAAAGCCTGGGCGGAGAAGGCCAAGCGTGAAGGCAAAATTCGCTTCTTTGGCTTCAGCACCCACAGCAACATGGAAAAATGTCTGCTGGGGGCGGCTAAACTGGGCTGGGTCGACGGCATTATGATGACCTACAATTATCGCCTGATGCATACCGATAACATGCGGCGTGCGGTGGATGCCTGCGCCGAGGCAGGAATCGGTCTGACCGCCATGAAAACCCAGGGCGGGGGGCAGATTAAAAGCGATTCACAGACCGAACTTGAACTGGCCGGACGCTTTCTGCAAAAGGGCTTCACCGATGCCCAGGCCAAAATCAAAGCGGTGTGGGAAAACCCGCAAATATCCAGCATCTGCTCTCGAATGAAAAACATGACGATTCTAATGTCGAATGTAGCGGCCGCCCTGGATAAAACCCAGCTGTCCGCCCGCGACACAGAATTGCTGCAGCGATATGCAAAAGAAACCCGCTCTGCTTACTGCGCCGGATGTACCGCTATTTGTGAATCGCAGGTACAGGGAAGTGCACCGATTGGTGATGTGATGCGCTATCTGATGTACTGCAACAGCTACGATGACTATGAATACGCTGCGGCCGGCTTTAATAAAATACCGGAAAACGCGCGCCGGCAATTCACCCGTCTGGATTACACTCGGGCAGAACGCAAATGCCCCCAGGGATTGCCCATCGCAAGGCTGATGCAGGAAGCGATCAAGACATTCGGAGCATAGAGGCATCATCTCCAAAATCTTTTATCGGTGTTTTTCTATTCGCTTTTTTCGACAAGCCCGCCTGGGGTTCCGCCGCTGCGAGCCACAACAAATTTTCCCCAGCCTTCGACCACGCCCCCAGAACGTCTAGTTTGCCCCGGTACAGGCAGCGATGACGAGCGCAGTCGTGGGATTTGGTCCCTTGGGGCTGCCCCGGGGTGCATTTAGCGGGCCTGCTGCCGTTTATTGGAACTCAACATGTATTGTTGCGGTTCGCAGCGGCGGAACCCCAGGCGGGCCCTCTGACTTTATTTGAAAATGCCTGTGCTCGCTGCGAAATGGGTATTAGGGAAAAACCCCCCGACTCCTCATCAATTTTCATGAGGAGCCCCTTGTTGTCATAAAAATAGATGCTTCATCCCGCGGAGCGGGGCAGAATTCAGGTATGGTAATTTTTAAGCGTGTCTTCTGCTTCTGAAATAATTTCGTTTCGCAGTGATTCCGGCGACAATACTTGAGCCTTGGATCCCCAGCTCATCACCCAGAATTTAATTTCATCGGTTCCGGCCACCTGCGCCTCAAAAATAATGGATCCGTCTTTTTGGGGCAAAAGGGTCTGGGACGCATGCCAGATCTTTTCGCTGATATATCCGGCAATCTCGGCTGCAAACCGGATCCTGACCTTGCGGGGTTGGCCATGGAACACCCCAAAACTGGTCTGCATAAAATCCTCGACCGTAAAATCTTCCGGCATCTCAAATGTTTCGTCAGTTAGCTTTAACGATTTGATTCGATCCAACGCAAAAATCCGGATGTCTTTTCGCAACCCGCAGTTGCCGACCAGGTAAAAAGCTCCGTCAAAAAACCAGATTTTATAGGGGGCCACTTTGCGGCGCGTCTTTTTCTTGCGGCTCATGGTAAAATAGTCAATTTCGATATTTTTTCTTTGACGGGTCGCTTCGCTGATCCGGTCTATTGTTTCCCGCAAGCGATCATAATGTTTATAGGGCTTTGAACCGATCTCAAAACTCTGCTCTAGCTTCTCAAGATACTCGATGGTTTCAGCCGGCAGGGTGGCTTTTATCTTCTGGAAAAATGACTCCAGGGATTCGTAAAAAACCGTATCTTTTAGAACCGTCATCATCCCCCGGCTGAAATAAAGGGCCATCAGTTCAGTCAGGTTCAGCGGGATGGGGATCTTATGTCGGGCCGTCTCAAGTACCGACCACAGGTTTTTGCCCTCTACCCGGTCGGTAAAAATCGGAAAGCCCGCCAGCTGCAGGGCTTCCAGATCCCGATACACCGTGCGCCAGTGGTATTCCAGTTCCCGGGCCAGATCAGCGGCCGATTTGCCTCTGCGAGCGGCGAGGAGGCTCTGCAAAATCCGCCACTGCCTTGCCAATTGATCTCCCCGTGCCATAAATATCCTCCCATAATACAGATCGTTAGCAAAATTATAATCTACCTTAAAAATAGCATGCCATGTTTTAGGTTGGCCGGTTTAGTCCGTTTTGTAACGCTTATAGCGGGATTAAAAGAGGAAAAATTTCTAATTTAAGTTTTTTGCCGGCCAACGGGCAAACGGGCGAACGGGCTCAACCTGTAAATGGTTACACTTAAATCCGCTTTCAGGCAAGTGGTCTAGCGCCTGGAGAAAAATATTTTATTTTTCCCCAAGAGTTTGTCCGGATCTGACAAACTGCCGTGTTAATGTTGGATTCGAAAATGGCCGGAATTGCAGTATGGATGATATATCAAACCGAAATCGGTGGCCAAAGAATAGGGGGTAAACAACATGACAAAACATATTTATAATCCGGATTACGACGAGTGTTACGAGTACCATGGGAACACCACCATAGAGCTTACCCGCAAACAGGGCGAAATCACTGTCTGGCGGGACTGGATTACCTTCGATACCGTCGAAGAAGCCAGCCTCTATTTCAATGAACACTGCAGTGCGTACGAATAGGTTTCAGGTTTCTGGTGTCAGGTGTCAGGTGTCAAAAATCGGATTGGCTAGGAAGCTGGAAGGCCAGGAAGCTTGAAAGCTGAATTATTTGCGAATCGATCAGCCTTATAGCCTCCAAGCTTCCCAGCCTTCAAGCCCTATGAGCTATCAGCTTTGAGCTATTTGCCTGACACCTGAACACTGAAACCTGCTTGTCCTCCGTAGCCGTTAAGGCGAAGGAGGGAAACCATAGTGAATACGCCTTTTGTAACATTTTTGTGGAGTAAAACCCGCTGGGGATGAAGAGAGGATAATAATGAACGACATGGAAAACATGGTCGGTATGGGCTGTTTTGCCAAAACCGATACACTGCGCCGGGTGTTCGGTCAGGCACTCGAACATTATATTTTAGGCAAATATGAGGATATCTGTTCGCAGTCGGATCTGGTTTTTTATGAAGAGAATTTGACGTGTTTTTTTAGATCTGTAATTTCACGGGGAGCGGGGGCGCCCAATCAGACAAATCCGGTGCCGGGATTTGCCAAAATCACCGGGTTTTTTCTGGGCTTAAAAAACCGAAGCCTGTATTTGATTGTGTTTTTTAGGGGTGAAGGTCAGGAACAAACAACATGTACAACCCGGCTTGAACAATTTACCCGGCTACGCGAAAAACGCCTGCACTAAAACTTTTATCTCCGGAATTTTTCGGGTATGCCGCAATGTGTTTAATAATTTTAGCGGCGCCCTATTCCTCTTTCGGGTGGCATTGAACGCAACTGGTTGGCCCGGGGACCGTCAAGTTTTCCTTCAACTCTTTATGTGAAGCCTCTAACTCTATATTTTGGGCCTTTATTTCCTTGTGACATCCAATACACATCTGGTGATAAGCAGATTTATAGTACCTTATTGCTAAATCCGGATTTGTTCTGCCTTCTCCGGACTTGGTCGGCGATACCGTCACATCATGACAGTCTTGAGTGCCGCACCCCTGTATGACCTCTGCTCCCTGCCATTTATGATGGCAGGTTCGGCAATCAACGCTGGCAAAGTGCGCGGAATGAGGGAATTCAACCGCAGATCGCTTGGCTTCCACCGATTCCGGCGGTTCAAGCACGATAATTCCCATGGGAACCACCATTTCATCTTCGGTTTCCTGCCCCACGACCATCGTTATACTTCCAAAAACCAAAACCATACTCAAACACAAGCATAAAGCCCAGATTTTCTGCATTCTCATCTCCCTATAACGACATCAAGCAATTTCTAAGATTTATAAAATCTAATCTATAATTTTCGGTGATGGGTCGTCAAAGCCCTCCAGACCCTGATGATGAATTGAAAGGGAATTAATGCGATATATATAAAAAAATTTCAACCCTAAATTTAAACTTTTGCAAAAATTTGGAAAAAATTGACAATTTAGCGGCAAATGCGTTATAAAATATAAGAAATCATTAGGAATTCTTACCAGGAGGTTTAATGGGAAATCCAACCCAGGCTGAGCTGATAAAACGCATCCGGACATTGGAAAAACAGGTTGCCGCTCTTCCTGACAAGGCTGCAGCTAAAAAATCGGCCTATGCCTTCCGTACGTTTACCGACCAGTCTCCGAACATGATTTTTATCAATAAAGGAGGGCGGGTCGTTTATGTCAACAAAAGATGTATCGAGGATATGGGCTACAGCCGGGAAGAGTTTTATGCTCCGGACTTTGATTTCATGTCCCTGATTGCGCCGGAATCAGTTGATTTGATCAGGTCCAACTTCAAACGCCACATGACGGGAGAAGATATCGAGCCCTACGAGTATTCCCTGATCAACAAAGAGGGACAGAAGATTGAAGCCATTATTACGACGAAGATCATTAACTATGATCGTGGCAGGGCGATTCTCGGCATCGTCACCGATATCACCGCACGCAAACGGGCAGAGACAGAGCTTCAATATCGACTCAAATTCCAGCATCTCGTTACAATGGTTTCCAGCCAGTTTATCAACCTGGATCCCGATCAGATTGATGCCGAAATCAATCATACCCTCCAGCAGATCGGAGAATTTGCCGATGCGGATCGAAGTTACGTCTTTCAATTTTCTGAAGACCAAAAGTCCTTTACCTGCACCCATGAATGGTGCGCAGATAAAATCGAACCGATCATTGATCGTTTTCAAAATGCACGGGTAGATGCCGCGCCCTGGGCCGCAAAAAAAATTTTAAACGCAGAAATGGTTCTAATCCCTCGCGTTTCCGACTTACCCCATGAGGCCATCGATGATAAGCATAGATTTGAACAACTGGGTGCTCAATCCCTATTGGCCGTGCCAATGGCCGCCGGGGGCAGGGTGATGGGATTTATAGGGTTGACCTCCATCAGGGACGAAAAAATGTGGGCGGAGGACACCAGTTCCCTTCTGAATATCGTGGGCCAGGTGTTCACCAATGCATTGGAAAACAAAAAAAACCGGCAGGCCCTGCATGAAAGTGAGGAGCGCCTGCGGACGGTTTTTGAGACCTTTCCGGATTCGGTTGTCATTAGCCGGACAGAAGACGGGCGCTGCGTAGACGTCAATAGCGCCTTTACACGTCTGACAGGCTGGACCCGCAACGAGGTGGTTGGAAAAGTCGCTGCTGATTTTAATATTTGGCATGACCCGCAAGAGCGCGAAAAACTAATCGCAACTATTGCCCGACATGGCAGGATCGAAAACCTGGAAGCCAAATTCCAACTTAAAGACGGAAGTGTGATAACCGCTTTGATGTCGGCCGTTTTGATAAAGCTTCGAGATAAACCGCATATGCTCACCCTTACCCGAGATATCAGCGAATTAAAATCCGCACAGGAGGAGCGGGAGCAATTAAAGACCCAGCTGATCCAGGCCCAAAAAATGGAGGCCATTGGCACATTGGCCGGAGGCATCGCCCATGATTTTAACAATATTCTTGGCGCGATCATCGGCTACGCGGAGATGGCCCTTTATGATACCCGTGAAGATACCATGGAGCACTACAATATAGAACAAGTGCTCAAAGCCGGCCATCGAGCCAAAGATCTGGTAAAACAGATCCTTGCCTTTAGCCGCAAAAGCGAACAGGATAAAACCGTAATTTCATCCGCGCTCATCATCAAAGAAGTATTAAAATTATTACGGGCCTCGTTGCCGACCACCATTGAGATAAAACAAAATATCCAATCAAACGTGGATCCTATTTTCGCTGATCCGACCCAGATCCATCAGGTCATTATGAATCTTTGCACAAACTCCGGTCATGCCATGTCAGATACCGGCGGCATCCTTCAAATCAGCCTAAACAACTTTGAACTAACCGCCCAGGGAACCTCACAATATCCGGAACTCAATCCCGGCCCCTATGTAAAACTCAGCATCAGTGATACCGGCCACGGCATGGACGCCGCTACCCTAAACCGCATATTTGATCCCTATTTCACCACCAAAGAACAGGACAAAGGGACCGGCATGGGCCTGGCCGTTGTTCATGGCATTGTCAAGGGACACGGCGGTGGTATCCATGTCCAGAGCGCTCCCGGTGAGGGGACGTGTTTTGATATTCTTTTTCCGATTATGGGACAACAGGTTATATCAGAAACCGAGGAATTAAAGACACTTCCGACCGGCAGCGAACACATTCTGCTGGTCGACGATGAGGATATCCTCATTGATCTGGGAACGAATATGCTCAAAAAACTAGGGTATCAGGTGGAGGCGCTAACGCAGCCGGTCAACGCGCTCGAAATCTTCAGGGCCGAGCCCAATAAATTTGATCTGGTGATTTCGGATATGACAATGCCCAACATGACCGGAGATATCCTGGCAACGGAATTGATGAAAATCCGTCCGGATATACCCGTCATTATTTGCACCGGTTACAGCGAGAGAATTGATGACCCGCGAGCCCAGGAATTGGGCCTCAAAGGGCTGATCATGAAACCATTTACCATTCGAAGCCTATCGAAAACAGTCAGGAATGCACTCGACCAAAACGGTTGATTTTAAATCAACCGTTTTGATGGTAGGGAAATCGTTATGGTGCAACCGCCATCCGGATTATTCTCGGCGCCAACCTGGCCGCCCAGTAAATTGATAAATTTTTTCACCAGCGCCAACCCGATGCCGGTGCCGCGTGTTTTTCTGGCCAGCGCATTATCCACCCGGTAAAAATCGTCGAAAACCTTTTTTAACGCATGCGGGGGTATCCCGGGTCCGCGATCGGCAACCGCAATCTTGACCCGGTCGGCGTCTGGATAGATTCGAATCGTGATTTCTTTGCGAACTGCTGATTGGCTAAATTTAATGCTGTTTTCAATCAAATTGATCAATACTTGAATCATGGCTTCCCGATCGTAGTTAAACGGACGGATGTCTTCCTGAACAATTTTCAGCGTGAAGCCTTCTTGTCGGAGTTTGGCCTGCATGACGGTTTGAACTTCGGCGACGACCTCTTCAAAGGTCCCCTCTATTAGATTCAGAGATCGCTGCTTTTTCTCGAGTTTGGCCAGATCCAGTACGTTGTTAATCAGACGCGATAAGCGCGAACCCTCGGAATTGATGATCTGGAAATAAGCCTGTTCCCGCTCGGGATCTTTGGCAATTCCCTGCTCGAGCATTTCAATGTACATTCGTATATTGGTTAACGGTGTCTTTAATTCATGTGTCACAGATGAAACGAATTGGGAGCGACGCTCGGAAAGATCCACAATCGTCTGTGCGCTTTTGTAGATTGCAAACAACCCGATTAAAAAAATGCCTGCCAGCACCACCGTCATAATCATCAGTGTCTTACGGCCGGTGGAACCCGGAATCGCATCACAGCTCAAGGTGGCCGTTAAAAATCCGAAAGGCGAAGGAAATCCCCGGTTGAGGATAAATTTGGGATCACGACTGGACATGCCGGCTTCCACCCTGCCGACTTCCCGGCCCTGATCAACAACCTGCAGGCGAAGATTGGCAAAGTCGGCCATGGGCTGGGCAGTAAAGTAATTTTGGGCGAGATGATTTAAAAATGCCCGGATGTTCAAGATAAATCCCTGACGAAAAATTTTCTGGTTGATCATAATTCGGCGAAAAATAAATATTTGATCATCACCGATAAAGATCGACTGCAGCGGGGCGACTTCCACCTGAAAACTTTCCTCATCCCGGTCTTCAGGAGCCGTTTCGCGCGGTGCATCGGTCTCGGATTCCGCCAGGTAGGGCTGGCTGCGTCCGGCTATTTTGCCGGCCCGGTAGGGGCCCGTATCCTGCAGGTCATCACCTGACGCCGGACGGCGGGCGGCAC
>JASFIU010000086.1:0-12246 GCA_050122495.1 Desulfobacterales bacterium
TAAATATTTGAAAATTTGAAAAAATTTTGGTTTTTTAAGAGTCTTGACAAAAAAACAATAATAGCTTAATGAGAACTATTACTATTTAGCCATTCTGTGTAAGCGGTCCAGATAAATTTTCATACGCTTCACTTTATGAAAATCAACCCGGTTTGATCTAAACACCAATTCCACGAAGGGAGGATTTATATGCCAGACGAAGAAAAAGCAACCCCCAAGAAAGTCGTTCCCAAGAAAAAGGAGGTTGATCCCAAAGACCTCACTACCTGTGATGCCACCACCCAGATGATCATCAAGGCCCGCAAGGACGGCGTCGAAACGGCATTTGATCGCGCCACCAGCATGAAGGCCTGCCCCATCGGGGCGGACTCGGCCTGCTGCAAGCATTGCTTCATGGGCCCCTGCCGCCTGAATGCCAAGGATCCTTACGCAAAAGTCGGTGTCTGCGGTGCGACCATCGATACCATCATGTCACGGAACTTTGCACGTGCCGTAGCTGCCGGTGGCGCTGCCCATACAGACCATGGCATGAGCATGCTCGATCTGTTTCGGGAGGTGATCAACGGCAACATCAAAGATTATGAGATCAAAAATCCTCAAAAGCTTATTGAAGTGGCCGGCTATGTCGGAATCGAGACCGAAGATCGCGAAATCAAAGACATCGCCATGGATCTGTACCATGAATTGGAGCGGACCTATACCCAGGTTGAGGGGGAAATTCCATTTGCCAAACGCGTTCCGGAAAAAACCTTGGAAACCTGGCGTAAAGAAGGAATCGTACCCCGTGGGGCCATGCGTGAAATCATGGAGCTCATGCACCGCACGCATATGGGCGTGGATCAGGATTACGCCAATATCACCAAGCAGTGCAGCCGCACCGCATTGGCCGATGGTTGGGGCGGCTCCATGG
Organism: Desulfobacterales bacterium; assembly: GCA_050122495.1. Taxonomy (GTDB): domain Bacteria; phylum Desulfobacterota; class Desulfobacteria; order Desulfobacterales; family JAHEIW01; genus JAHEIW01. The sequence goes on from JASFIU010000086.1 coordinate 911, forward strand.
TGGCCACCGAGATTTCCGATATCCTCTTTGGAACCCCCGCACCCGTCGCCATTGAAGTGAATATGGGTGTTCTGAAAGAAGATCACGTGAACATCATTATCCATGGTCACGAGCCGAATCTTTTCGAGTCGATGATTGAATCGGTTAACGAACCGACTCTCATCGAAGCGGCCAAAAAAGCTGGCGCCAAAGGCATCAACCTTTGCGGCATGTGCTGCTCTGGGGCTGAGGTGCTGGTTCGCCATGGAATTCCTCATGCTGGAAATTTTATGTCAACCGAAACGATATTGGTTACCGGCGCTGTTGACGCCATGACCGTTGATGTGCAGTGTATCAAGCAGGCGCTGGTGAAAGTGGCCGACTGCTATAACACCCCGCTGATCACCACAAACCCCAGATGTAAGATTGAAGGTGCCACGCACATCGAATTTCATGAGCACAAACCCAAAGACTGCACGGATGAAATTGTCATCCGGGCCATCGGTCGCTTCAAAAGCCGTAATATGCCTATCGAAATACCGCAAATTAAAAATTCAGGCGTACACGGTTTTTCTCATGAATATATCAATTACATGCTTGGCGGAACGTTTCGCGCATCCTACACGCCGCTCAATGACAACATCATCAACGGTCGTATCCGCGGTGTCGCCGGCGTTGTTGGTTGCACAAACCCGCGAATGAAGCAAGACTATGTGCATGTGGAGCTGGTGAAGGAACTGATTAAAAACGACGTTCTGGTGGTTCAGACCGGATGTTCACAGATTGCATTGGCCAAAGCCGGTTTGACCACTCCGGAGGCAGCTCATTTGGCTGGTCCCGGGCTAAAAGAAGTCTGCGAAACCGTGGGCATGCCACCGGTACTTGGTATCGGTTCTTGCGTTGATAACAGCCGTATTTTGATCGCCTGTTCTGAAATGGTCAAAACCGGCGGGTTGGGTGACAGCATCGCCGAATTGCCCGTGGCCGGATGTGCACCAGAATATATGAGTGAAAAAGCCATTTGTATCGGACAGTACTTTGTGGCTTCCGGTGTCTATACCGTTTTCGGCGTTACCTTCCCGATTGTCGAAGGCACCAAATTCCACAAGCACCTGTTTGAAGAGCTGGAGCAACTGGGGATGGGCAAGTGGGGATTTGCAACCGATCCATTTGAGATCGCCAATATGATGATCGCTCATATCGACAAGAAACGCGCAGCACTGGGCATCGATAAAGCCCGCGAGCGCGTCCTGATGGATATGTCCGATCGACGTGAGATCGATGCGGCTTAATCTAATCAGCCGCTGATCACAAAAAAATGGGGCCCCAACCAGGGCCCCATTTTTTTATCAAAACTAGAAGCTATCTCATAAATGGGAGTACAATTTGTCCCGAAAACCCAGCGGTATACGATACATCCCCGGCAAAAGTGACCTTCTGATCGTTTCTCCCCATAGCCCGGTCATCAATGGTGTATTTGAAAACGATCTGCGCACTGGCATCATTGCTGAAAATATACAACAGGCTCTTGGCTGTCATGCAATCATCAATGACCTTTTTTTCAAGCCGAAGGGACCGATCACCAAAAGCCTCGAAAACTATTTTCTAGACCTCTACCGGATCGACCATTCAAAAAAGGTCTCCGGCTACCTCAGCCGCATCGAAACGATTGTAAAAAGCGGAGCCAAGAAATACGTGGTCTGGGTTCATGGGATCACCGATGATGTCGCCATCGCCCAGGGGCAGGAGCATAAAGCCCTGGGGTTGTTCGATGAAGCACCTGAAAAGCTGCATGCTCTGATCGGTTATGGACAGGGCGGGGATCCCAAAACCGGTGAAACCCGGAGCCGTTTTACAGCCCGCAATCAGACGGTGGAGACTTTCCGAGACCAGCTGTGTGCCGCAGGGCTGACCACCATTCTAACCCATCCGGCCGGTTCGAATTACCGCGGCCGCGATGCCAAGCGGCTCAACCAATGGTTCAACCAGCAGGGTTATGGATTTGACAGGGTCGAATCGATGCATCTTGAAATCAGAGAGAAAGGGTTTCGCGATACGGAGGCAAATGCCGCCAAAACGGCCAAAATTATCGCCACGGCCCTGAGTCTACTTACGGAACGAAATTTCTAGCTATATTATCCTCTTTTACCTTAGTTTCAAAATTATTGACAAACTCAATTCGGTGCGATACATTTTTTTTAAATGAGATACAAGGAGATTTAAACATGCCAATAAGCCTCAGGATCCCGCCTGAAAAAGAAAAAAAGATTCAAAAATACGCTAAAAAGGCGGGCATGACCAAAACGGCTGTTATCCTTTCCGCGGTCGATGAAAAATTGGGTTTAACAAAAAGCCGGGAACAAACCATTCGAGAACTCGCCGGCTGGCTCTCCCAGGAAGAAGCCAGTGAATTGCGCGAAGCAATTAAGGTATTCAATCAGATTCAAGAAGGAGATTGGGAGTGAAGCTGGTTCTCGATACCAATATTTATTGCGATTATGCTGAGGGGTTGCCACATGTAGTTGATTTCATGGCTACCCGCGGCGATGATATTTACCTGCCTTCCATTGTTTTGGGTGAACTGACTTACGGCTTTATGAAAGGAAGCCGCCAGCAATTCAATGAAAGAAAACTCCGAGAGATCATCAAAAAACTGAAAATCGAAATTATTGACGTCAATCAGAACGTCTCCAGAAAATATGCCATTATCTATTTATCTCTCGTCAAGAAGGGAACTAAAATCCCGATCAACGATGTTTGGATCGCTGCCTGCTGCATGGAAGCCGGGGGAGCCCTTTTAACCCGAGATCAGCATTTCAAGCATGTTGAACAAATAGAAGCAGTGGTCTTATAATCTAGCGGTCTCAATATTTTACCGTCTCCCTACTCATTGGCTCCCTGGTTTAATCCTTTGCGACATTGTGATATGTGTCAACCGGCAGTACCATAACAAAATGATATATTATTAATAAGTTGTCTATCCTTTCCAAGCTGAAAAATCTGAAAAATAGTAAATCAATGCAAAAGTAAAACGATTTGATCGATTACCTAAATTTGATCTGCAATCGGGTAAAAAGTATCCAGATTTAAAAATTCAGTCCGTATAAAAAATACCCACATTTTTGGCGTTATCCCCCTGATTTCCCGAATTGTCTTTAATGTGTTCCTTTTTAGTTTGGCAGCACCCTTTTGAAGCCCCGAAACGGATGATTAAATGTATTTCAATGATAATAAGCACATAGCCGGCTTGCAAACACGCTGATCGTTCATACCTTAAGGGATAATTTTATAGACTGGTTTTTATTTGAAATGTCAGGCATGCACTTTGCTCTATTAATAATATATATGGGATAACGAGGTAAAAAATGACCGCAGAACGCGGCATTGTTGAAAAAGTGGAGCCAGGATGGGCCTGGGTAAAAACCAAACGCTCCAGCGCCTGTTCCAGCTGCGGCAGTCGCCATCATTGCCTTACACAGGGCAGTGACCAGATGGTGGTTAAGGCCCAGAATAGGGCTCACGCTAAAAAAGGGGATGAGGTCGAGCTGTATTTGAGCACCAAAACCAAACTCAAAAGCACGGCGATTGTATATCTGCTTCCGGTCTTGGGAATTTTTGTGGGCGCCTTTTCAGCCGATCCCCTGACAAAAGCCCTTGGCTTGAATACATCGCTCGGGATGGTGTTTTTTACGGTAACAGGACTGGTTTCAGCTATTTTTCTGATGCGCTATCTGGCCAACCGAATGGCTGCCAAACAAGACCTGATCCCTCTGGTCAAAAGGGTCATCATCAGTGCACGCTCCGCCCCCATCGAAAGGGTTTAATAAATGATCAATCGACGTCAATTTCTATATCTGGCCGGCGCAGGGGCTGCAAATCTATTGAACGTGAACGGATTACCGCTTGCAAAAGCCGGACTGGCATCTTCAAAAAATAAAAATTTTTCCCCCGACCTGGAACTTTCGCTGACGGCCGCTCCTGCTCAGGTTCCAATTTTCCCGGGCGAACCCACAGCGGTGTGGAGATATAAAGGGCAGGTGATCAAAGGTGATCCCGGCAGCTTGACAACTCCGGGTCAATCCTATTTAGGCCCCATTATCCGCACCCGCAAGAACCAGAAAATTCGGATTCATTTTAAAAACAATCTAGACGCCAAAAGCATTATCCACTGGCATGGTCTGCACGTCCCTGCTGAAATGGATGGACATCCCATGCATGTCATCCCGTCGGGACAAGCCTTTACCTATGAGTTTGAGGTGTTAAACCGCGCCGGTACATACTGGTATCACCCCCACCCCCACGGCCGCACGGGGCATCAGGTTTATGGGGGTCTGGCGGGATTATTTTTGATTTCAGACGATGAGGAAGATAAACTCAACCTACCCGCAGAAGAATTTGATATTCCCCTGGTGATCCAGGACCGCTCTTTTGGTAACAGCAACCAGTTGATATACCTGCCGCGGGGGATGCACGACAGCATGACGGGTATGCTGGGAGAAACCATCTGTGTCAACGGCAAGCCCGATTTCAAACTTTCGGTCAGCACCCGCATTTATCGCCTGCGGATTTTAAACGGTTCCAATTCGCGCATCTATAAGCTCGCCTGGAAAGACGGCACGCCATTGACGGTTATTGCCACCGACGGCGGTCTGCTGGAAAAGCCCGTCCGGAAGAAATATGTGGTATTGGGCCCGGCCGAGCGCATCGAGCTGTGGGCGGATTTCAGCAAATACCCGGTCGGAACCTCTCTGGAACTGGTCAGCAAATATTTTGAACCGGCCATGCAGGGAGCCGCGATGGGGCCGCGGCGGGGAATGATGGGCGGTGATATCCTGCCGAACGGCGCGCCCTTTTCAATTTTAAAAATCGATGTGGCCAGAGAAGAAAAGGAAACCCGTTCGCTACCGAAAAGGCTGTCTTCGATGGAACGCTATCAACCCGGCGATGCAGATAATACGGATAATCCGCGGCGGTTTTCTTTTTTTATGAGACATATGCGCGGTCTTATAAACGGCCGAACCTTTCAGATGCAGGCAGTCGCCGGAGACGAAAAGGTCCGCCTCAATTCGACCGAACTGTGGGAATTTTCCAATGATGATCGTTCCATGGGAATGATGATGATGCCCATGCCCCACCCTGTTCACCTGCACGGCAAGCAGTTTCAGGTGCTTGAGCGCAGCGGGGCGCTGCACAGCGGCTATGTGGATGAAGGCTGGAAAGACACCGTTTTGCTGATGCCCGGCGAACGCGCCAGGATTATCGCCAATTTTTCTGATTATCCCGGGATGTTCTTATATCACTGCCACATTCTTGAACACGGGGATATGGGCATGATGCGCAACTATTTGATCACCTAAAAATGGAATTTTTTATAATTTTTTCAGCTCTTCGTAAATCGAAGCCCTTCTAGCTTACCGCACCGGCTATAACCGGCAATAAAAATACCATCAAAAACAGCAAACCGATCGTCTCGCGCTTCATTGTGATGTTCTTTTAAATTATATTGACACAAGACAATGAGTATGTATAATATGATTATCATATTTTACATGGAGGTTATGAAATGGAAAAGCGTATATCCGCTACCCGGGCCGTAAGGGATTTCTCTGAAGTATTAAATACAATAAAATTCCAAGGCGTTCATTATATTATTGAAAGGGGTGGAAAACCGATCGCTTCCATGAAGTCGATTGATGAAAAAACAGATCCGATGACATTGGGCGACCTCAAGGCCCTGCTTAAAAAATTGCCAAGACTGGAGGAAGAACTCGATGCCTTTGCATCAGATCTTGAAGAGATCTCCGGAAATCAACCGCTTATGTCAACGGGGGATTTATGGGAGTAATCTTCGATACTAGCTTTTTAATTGAAGCAGAGAGACGGGAATCTGAAATCAGCCGATTTGCAGAAAATCGAGAAGAAGAGATTTTTGGAATCAGCGTAATCACAGTCGCTGAGCTTCTTCACGGTGTGCATCGAGCGGATTCGACAAAAAGACGTTTGAAAAGAAGCGCTTACGTAGAGAAAGTTATCGAGCTGTTCCCGATTTATAATTTTGAGATCTCAACTGCCAGAATATATGCAGAATTATGGGCTGATTTAAGCCGGAAAGGTATTCAGATCGGTTCCCACGACCTAATCATCGGTTCTACCGCCCTCTCTCTTGGATTTTCAGTAGCTACTTATAACCTAAGGCATTTTGAAAGGATCGATGGGCTAAAAATCGAAATCCTGACGCTTCAGCAATAATCATTTTTTGATCCTCAATATACCTAAGGATTTTATTTACTTTTTTCCTGACCCGCCTTGTAGCCTTCCTCGTATGCCTTCTCTTTAGATTTCTCGTGTCTATCGTAAAGATAACCACCGGCCGCCCCGGCAGCAGCTCCTACAGCCAGGCCCAAGGGGGTGTCACCTGCAATGGCCCCAACGATCCCACCTACTGCAGCACCATGGCGGCCCCTCCGCCAGTGCATCTACTTGAATAGCTTCCCGCCGAAATGCTCCATGTGCTTATCAAGTTCTTTTGCGAAATGCTCCAGGAACTTATCCATCTTATCGCCTTCATGCTGCATGACGCTTTCAGCGATGTTGGATGCTTTATCATATGCGTGTTCGAATTCATGATCATCCAGGCCGCTGATTTCTTTTGCGTCCTCCTTAGAGATGTGCCCGGCGTGGGCAAATACAGACGCAAATACGCCACTCAAATGTTTCACTTTTTCCTTAGCCATTATGCATCTCTCCTTTCAGAAATCGTTGTCCGTATATAAATACGCTTTATGATTGCAACGTACCCTGCAAGCACTGCCAAGTATAATAAAACGCAAATGGGTCGGCGGCAAGCACCAACCCATTTATGTTTTAAAGAGACATGCCGCAAATCCACATATAATTTGGAGGTTTTAGCAAAAACGATCTCGTGTTTATTTCAACTGCGGTTCCGCAATTCTTCTAAACTTTCTCGTACTGCATAAACCAATACGGCAACCATCAGCCCTGTGAAAAGGATGCCGACAAAACCGATCAGAATGCCTATCAGTCGTCCGAAATGGGTTTTGGCGACGATATCACCGTAGCCGATGGTTAACCCTGTAACGAAGGCAAAGTACAAAGTGTCTGCAAAAGGCATTTTCTCAACCAAGGTGATCACAGCAGCTCCTGCCACAACCAGTCCGATCAAAGCCAGAATAACGATTTTGATACGCCACACGGCATGAAAGAAATGGTGCATAAAGTTCTTAAGCATTATCATTCTCCTTCGTGGGGAAGACGCCGTCTCTGTGCAAAGCGTTCACCAAAGCCCCTCGCCCAGGAGTTGGCGGTAATTCCGTGGGCAATGATGCTGAGCATGATGGTGCACACCGCAGTCGCGGCGATAATGCCACTATTGGGCACATTGGCGTTCACCACCATGACGGCGAACACAATGCTCGCCAACCCCCGGGGACCGAACCAGCCCATAAAAAGTTTGCCCTCGGTGTTAACCCCCATACCGGTGAGCGAAATAAAAACCGGTAACATACGGATAAGGGTTAAACTCAAAATGGCATAGAGCCAAATGAGCCCGCTAAAATGACCCACCGCCTGACCCACCACCGCCGCACCAAAGATCACCCAGGTGATCAGTGCCATGGTGTCTCCAGTGCCCTCCGCTGCACGTAGGAATTCATCGCGGGTCTGCTTTGCCAGTACGCCGAAAAGAAGACCGCCTGAGAAAGCTGCGATGAAGCCGCTGCCACCCAACCATTGGGCAACGGCAAAACATCCAAGCGCCAGGGCCACAACAGGGATCTGAATCCAGGTGTGAGTGAGCCACTGCTGCCCCTTGGCGTATTTCAATAGTAACCCTGCCACGAAGGTCAGGACCAGGCCTACGGCCAGGCCGATGCCGATCTCCTCGGCCACCAGCATCATGGCGAGATGCCAAGGCCCTTCCTCGCCTGCCTTTCCCGTGGCGAGGGCCAGAAACACGAACAGAATCGGCACGCAGATACCGTCGTTCAAGCCGCTCTCCACATTCAATCCCTGGCGGACAGGATCGGGCACCGCTTCATTGGTAACCACCGCTTTGCCCAGTGCCGCATCGGTGGGCGCCAGCAGGGTCGCCAGCAAAGCCACTTGAAACAAGGTCAGTTTTTCGACGAGGAGCATGCCCACCCCGAAACCGAGCAAAATGGTCAAGGGCAGGCCGACCAGCAGGAGCCGGATGGGCAGTGCCTTCGCTTTTCTCAACACACCCATGTCTGCACCGGCGGCATCTGTGAACAGAACCAGCGCCAGGGTCAACTCCGCCAGCGTTCTGATGGTTTCCCGGTCTGTTTCAAACGAGAGCAGATCCATGCCCACGGGGCCAATGATTAGACCAAAAAGGGTAAACACAATCGGACCACTGATCCAGGAGCGCTCGATGCGTCCGGCGACCGAACTGTAAACAAGAATGAAGATAGCCAGAATGGCTAAAGTCTGATACACGGCACACCTCCGGATCTCTCATGCAAAATTGATTAAACTTCGAATATTAATAAAACTGAACATCGAACGTCGAACATCCAACGTTAAACATCGAATAATGATTTCGCTTCGCACCACAATCTAATTTTATTTGTTTTTTTAATTTTTTCTATTGAGCGTTCGATGTTGGAAGTTCAATGTTCGACGTTATTATTTACCCTTGTACGGCTACCAGATCTTTTACCAATCCGGCCGATTGAATATACGTTCGAGCTCTTGCGACGGCGGGTATTCCAGCTCATCCGGCGACAATAATTTACCCCAGTTGGTACGCTTGTCCATTTCAGATTTGATTTCCTGGGCCACAAAATCCTGGCCGGTACGCATTTCCCAGCCCCCGCCCAGAGCCTTGTACAGGGAAACCAGGTTCAGGCCGACATCGCCGGTGGTGGTCACCAAGTTGTCCTGCTGTTGCACCAGGTTCTGCTGGGCATCCAGCACGCGCTGGAAGTCCACCAGACCTTCCTTGTACTGCAGCGTCGACAAATCCACCGAACTCTTATAGGCTGCTACGGCATCGGCTAAAAACCCAACCTGATCCTGGGTGCGCAAATAAGCAATCATCGCGTCTTCCACTTCTTGAACCGCCTGGAGCACGGTGTTCTCGTAATCCACTGCCAGTTGCTGGAAACGCGCATCTTCCACCCGAATGCTGTTAGTTATACGCCCGTAATTAAAGAGGTTCCAGGTAACCGAAGGGCCGACGGAATACCCCAGACTGTTGTTTTTAAACAGATCGCTAAGGCCGGCATTTCTCGATTGGGGAGGGCTGGTGCTGCCGGCGGTTGTATATCCAATAGAGCCAAACAGCGAAAAACTGGGAAAGAGATCCGCCTTGGCCACGCCGATCTGGGCACTTTGAGCTGCCAGCTGACGCTCGGCCAAACGAATATCCGGCCGCCGGCGCAGCAATTCGGCCGGGACGCCAACCGCAATCTCTGCCGGCATCTGTGGAATCCGCCCCGGCCCTGCAAGCATGGCATCAATTTCTCCGGGAAGTTTCCCCAGCAAAATGGCGAGCGCATTTTTAGCCTGGCGAATATTAGATTCAAATCCGGGGATGGCAGCCTCCGTTGTTCTTAATTGACCCCTGGACTGAAAAACATCCAGTTCGGTGACCGCCCCGGCGTCAAACTGGGCTTGTGCCAGTCGCAATGATTCTTTTTGAATTTTAGTGTTTGCACGCGCAACCGCCAGCCGCTCTTCAGAGGTGCGAAGATTGATGTATGTGCGGGCCACCTCAGAGGTTAAGAAGACCAGATTGTCGTCATAATCGGCAATCGAAGCCTGCAGGTCGGCGACACCCGCCTGGACGGCCCGGCGGAATTTGCCCCAAAAGTCAAGTTCCCAGGCAGCGTCGAATCCGACATCGTAAACATAAGCAAACCTTTCGGCGGTGGCGGCATTGGGCAAATTGCGGCTGGTTTTTTGTGCCGCGGCATCACCGGTTGCTTGCTGGGTTTGCGGGTATTGATCGCCGATGGCAATGCCCAGCTGGGCCCGCGCTTCCAATATTCGAATGCCGGTAGCCTGTAAGGTTAAATTTTGCTGATAAGCGCTTTTGACCAGGGCGTTAAGCATCGGATCATTGAACACCGTCCACCAGGAGCTAAAATCGGCCGCTTTGCTTTCAATTTTGGAATCGGTCGATTCCAGCCATTCTTGCGGCTCCGGTGCCGTCGGCTTGACGTAATCGGGCCCCACCATGGTGCAGCCGCCGATCACAAGCGGCAGAATCAGCAACCCCAAAAAAAGGAATGCAAGATATCGGGAGCAGCTCCGGTCGGATGATGCTAAATGTTGGTCTCTAGTCGATAACCTCGCTGGCATACTTTCCTCCGTTTGAAAAGATGAACGTCGAACATCGAACGCTCAACGTCGAACTTCGAATGTTGAAAAGAATGAACTTCGAATAGGGATGTCGCTCGCGCAGCGCAGGCGCTCCCGCAGCGCACGCGCTTGCGCGGCGTGTGCGCCGCGTGCCGCTCCACGATTTAATTCTATTTGTTTCTTCTTTTTTTTCCATTCAACGTTCGATGTTGGAAGTTCGGCGTTCGACGTTCATCTTTTGTTTGTTTCTTCATTTTGTCCATTCAACGTTCGATGTTGGACGTTCAGTGTTCGCCGTTAATATTTTCTTTTTAATGACTATTTCTTTTTCTTTTGCGCCGTTTTTATACTTGTAACGAAAATCCGAATTAACTCTTCTGTTTCCTGTAATGCATCATCTAATATTTTAGATGCTTTGATGAGTGGCACATGCTGAATGAGGTTTAACCATCGCTGGGTTTCCCTCAGTTCCTTTAATGAAATACGAAGCTTATGGATAAAGTCTTTTACGGACTCCGCTGCCTGGGCTTCACCATGGTTTGGATAAGGTGAAGTTCCAGATTTTAACAGCTGCCCGGCAACATGGTTGCCAACTCTTGTTTTTGGAAGCTGCTCAACGATCTTTATGATGAGCACCGAATACTCAAGCAGCCGTTCTTCTAAATCGTATGTCTGCTTCTTCATTTTCCTCCTTCAAGGTTCGACGTTCTTTTTCTTATTAGCAATTTTTCCAATTCGACGTTCGACGTTAAAAGTTCAATGTTGGACGTTCATTTTTTAAGTGGTTCCATATTTTTAATTCAACGTTCAACGTTGGACGTTCGATGTTCGACGTTCATCTTTTAATGAGTTCCTGCTTTTCCCTTCAAAGTTCGACGTTAGACGTTCGACGTTCAACGTTCATCTTTTATTTCATTGCAACGCCTTCGGCGCCGCCACGGTCTTATTCCCGCTCTTATCGCCGCTAGTTCCGGTCATCACCAAAACCGAGACAGTGGTTCCGACCCTCAGCT
>JASFIU010000087.1:0-12225 GCA_050122495.1 Desulfobacterales bacterium
TGAGATTGGATTACGTGATGAAATCTAAAAAATCGCTTGATTTTATCTAACGGCTATTCAGGTAACAAATTTGGGTAGCCGATTTTTTTCAGATTAGCATTCGCTATTTAGCCATCAAGCTATTTTAGATTGCCCCACATAATACACAACTCCTCTCCTAAGGACTCTCAACAATTACTTGCGATAAACATTTCATACATGTAAATTCAGCTTTGTTAGGGCTGTTTTCACTGCCGGCTTTCGGATTTAACCAAATTACGTTCTGATTCATTAAATATCATAGCTTTCGCTGAATGCGGAGCCAATCAAAATAATTAGAGATACAAAATGAAAACCAAAAAAGAAAAATGGGACACCCTTGGTGGCGTATTAGATAAAATTTGGCTAATGCTTGAGCAAGGTGCCATCGATCCAGACGATCCTTTTCATTGGCCTGTACTGGGCACGACATCAAAAGAGGGCTGCAATTTGCGAACGGTTATCCTAAGGAAAGTCAAGGTGCCCGAACGGATTTTAGTTTGTTATACCGATGCTCGAGCCGCAAAAGTGCAAGATATTAAAAATTATTCACAAACAAGCTGGTTATTTTATCATCCCACCAAGAAAATTCAGCTGAGAATATCAGGACAAACAACATTACATGCACATGATACATATGCTGATCGACAATGGGCTGATACCAAAATCACAAGTCGACTGAATTACTGTGCGTCTCAGCCTCCTGGCACACCTGTTGATAAGCCTTCGTCCGGATTGCCCGATTTTCTGCTCAATAAAATACCAACCCTTTTGGAATCCGAAAGGTGCCGGAAGAATTTTATGGTTATTGTAGTGCAGATATTTTCTATCGATTGGTTGCTTTTGAAAATAACTGGGAATCGCCGCGCCCTATTTGAGTGGGATGAGGACAGGTTGCGGTCCACTTGGTTGGTTCCGTAGAAGTCCATCTGAAAATTTTAGGATTGCACTATGAAATGTGCAATAATTTTAAGGGAGTTCCAAAGATTCTATACACGAAATCCACCATTTGCGTCAGGCTGAAATTTTATATATTTGCCATTGTATAACCTTCAATAATCATAAGCAGGGATTGAATCGTGATATTTTAAACAAAGTGCCCATATCGGGCTCATACATCACAATCATTTGAAAAACCTTAATATGTTACTTTCATATTCCAACATACCCCCCATTTAATCATTTGAACGAAATCGGTTTCTATACTTGGCGGCTTAGTAGGAAAGGATACTTTTTAATTTTTTTCAAAACATGGAGCCAAGCTCATTAAAGGCGCAGAACCATTCTAAAGCAGTATTTTAGGCGTTTCGGTGATAAGCCTTCTCACAGCGATGTTGACATTAATAATATTATCTGGTACTTAGATAAAGCTTAATGCCAGAGCTCCAAACCACAAACCTAAGAGGTGATCATGGATTAAACGCATGACTGCCCCATTTCTCAAATTGAGAGGTGGGGCTTTGTGTTTGAAAAAATAAAAAAACAAGGTTGCTTCAATGGCACAAATACTTGATGATACCAAACTGGTAATAGAGCACACACCATCCAAGTATCATCTCGCGCTCGCAAGCGAACGGCTCTCATACGCCGATCCCACGGACCCGATAATCAAGCAGGTAATCATCCGCATCATTGAATTCCTCTCGGGCAAACGCAAGCTCGTACGGGTATATGCTACGCTGATGGATATCATTGAGGATTACAGCGACTTCTGGCGACTGTCTCTCGAGTTGCTCGATGTAAACCTGGAGTTCGATCGGAGGCAGCTGGCTAAGATGCCCTCCAAAGGGCCGCTTGTCATCGTGGCCAACCATCCATTTGGGGTGCTGGATGGTCTTGCGATATGCTATTTGACAGCTCAGATCCGGGCCGAGTTCAAGGTGTTGGCCCATGCGCTGCTTTGCCGCGATCGTTGTCTGGATCCTTACTTACTGCCCATTGAATTTTCCAAGAATCGGGAAGCAAGTCGCACCAACGTCCGGGCGCGGCAGAAAGCGGTTGCCGCCTTGCAACGGGGCCAGGCAGTCATCGTGTTCCCAAGCGGAGGCGTGGCCACCGCCCCCACGCCTTTTGGCACCGCTGTTGATCTGGAGTGGAAAACGTTTGTCGCCAAGGTGCTAAAGCAGTCGGAAGCTACCGTGGTGCCCATGTTCTTCCATGGTCAGAACAGCCGCCTGTTCCACCTCGTAAGCCAGGTAAGTCTGACGTTGCGTTTGTCGATGATCATACACGAGGTATGCAATAAGATGGGGCAGAGGCTGCGTATCACTATCGGAGATCCATTACCCTTTGCCGAACTTTACCACGATGGCGACCACCAGTCCCTTACAGCGCAACTGAGGAGGTTAACCGAGGAACTGGGAGGTGTCACCAAACCAAAGCTCAAGTTCCCGGCCTATCTCTCACACTAAATGTGGATATTGCATGAGGGTGACTCCGCAGGACCGTATCCGATAAGGTAATTTATTAGATCTTTCTAACCTGGCATGAATCGTACAGGTTAATCTAATTGAGTTTGCCGATAAGAGACGTGCATCTGGCTGGACGAGTATTGCTCCGCGAATCTACGTGCACCGGTACATATGATATCCAAAATTGCAGGGAGGAGATGCTCTGCTATGGAGTTATGCGCTGTGTGTGGCATAGCCGTAAGTTTTAAGCGCCGCGTTGGGTTGTATGCGGTAACTTAAGACCTGGAAAAATTAACCACTTCGCGTTAAATCTTTTTTAATCAAACCGAAAGATAAGAAGATAAAAATACTTCTTTCGATAAGCCTTTTGCATTTAAATCTCTGCTTTTCACTTGATTCTACCTGTTCAATCACGTGTCCTACTAAATATATGAGCAATGGAGAATAAAAAATTTCCTATAAACCTGAAGCATACGTGAGGCTCATAAAATGATGCAAAGGTTTGCCAGGATTTTATATAGCTGCCGGCTGTTTGGGATATTTTTCTTAGTTTTTACAACAATTATTTTAAGTTTTTCAATTGAAATCGAATCAGATAACTCACTTCGTGCTTGGTTTTCGAAAAATGATCCAGAGTATATTGTCTATGAGAATTATATTGATACATTTGAGAGTGGTAAATATTTAATCGTTGCCCTTAAATCTGAAAATTTATTTTCGCTGGATGTATTGAATTATATTAGGCAAAAGACAGAAGAGTTTGAATCCTTTCAGTATGTAAATCGCGTTTTTAGTTTAGCTAATGCAAATAAAATAGTTGGCACACCGGATAGTATTGAAATTCATCCCCTGCTTTTTGAATTAGAACAGGATAATTTTCAAAAAATAAAACAGTATACTCTTAAAGAGGAAAGATTCATACAATACCTGGTTTCACCTGATGGCAAATTTAGTGCGATTGTGATTGCTTTTAAAGATATTCCTTCCGAAGAAGAAGAAGTAAGGGCGGTTCGTCAGATTGAGGCGTTGGCTTATAGGGACAAACCTGAAAATTTGGCCATCTATTTTTCAGGTGATTCAAAAGTAATGTCCGTTTTTAACAAATTAACAAAACAAACTCAGAAACAAGTACCAATACTGGTGGTCTCTATTATCTGCTTATGCATATTTATTTTATTCCGTTCGCTGTATATAACTTTTATAATTTGTCTAAATATAGGAATGAGTATTAGCTGGTCTTTAGGATTTTATTCAATTTTAGGATACAACTTTAATTCGGTCACAGTATTGCTTGTCCCTCTGATATTAGTTTTGTCTATAGCAGACAGCATTCATATCATTCAGTTCTTTCATGAAATAAAAAAAGATCTTAATAAAAAAGCGGCTTTTATCCGAACGGTAGAATATATTACTTTTCCATGTTTTCTAACCAGCATAACTACCGCTTGTGGGTTATTATCCTTGACCGTCAGTCGAATTGATGCAGTGAAACATTTTGGTATCGGTTCAGCAGCAGGGGTTATGTTCGCATTTTTGATTTCAATTATATTAGTTCCCGGTCTCTTAACATTATTGCCATCGCACACAATAGCAAAAAGACATAAAGCCTGGGAATTTGCATTATTTACTATTTTTAATTTTAGCCAAAAAAAATGCACTTCTATTTTTATAGCAGCGCTATTAGGATTAATCCTTTCGGTATGGGGCATCACGAAAGTCCGAATCGAAACGAATCGACTCGAATGGTTTCCTAAAAAAGGGGATTTTTATAAATCGGCGAAAATAGTAGAGAAAAATCTTTTCGGAATTGATAATATGGAAATCGTGCTTTCAGGTCAAGCGGGAATATTAAAGCAGCATGAAATTTTAAAGCGGATGGACCGCATCGCCTCTGAAATAGAAAAACTGCCATGTGTCATAAAAGTACTTTCACTTACCCAATATATTAAAAGGATACATATGGCATTACAGGAAGATAATCCTGTATTTTACAAAATACCTGATGATCCATTTCTCATAGCGCAGGAGTTACTTTTATTTAGGTTATTTGATGGCGATAGAAGAGAATTGGATAGTTTCGTTACTTCAGATTACTCTCAGGGGATAATATCTGTTAAAACGCGGGCGATGTCGTCAGAGCAAAGTTTAATAATTGGTAAGTTGTTGGCAAAAATGGCTCAACAAACTTTTTCAGATACTGGACTGCAAATTACGCTTACGGGAACGATTCATTTATACAATATCAATCTAAAGCGTTTGGTGGAGAGCCAAATTAAAAGTTTCACTTTAGCATATGTATTAATAATAGGAATTTTCTTCCTTGCGTTTCGATCAATAAAATATGGTGGATTGAGCATTCGGTATCGCGCTTAACAATACGACGGTAATGGTCGCATCCGTGGCCCTTGGGATTGCTGTGGATGATACTATTCATTTTATCGCCAGGTTCAGGAAAGAATGTAGATCAAAAAAACTTACAGTGCAAGAAGCTTTGAGGAAAACTACCCTTTCTGTAGGACGTGCTATAATTTTTACCTCGATAATTAATATAGCGGGATTTTTAATTCTTCTAGTGCTTGCTTTTCAGCCTACACGGGAGTTTGGTTTATTGATCTCTTGTGCGATGTTTATGGCCCTCATTGGCGACTTAATTATACTTCCTGCCAGTATAGCAGCCTTAAAACAGCGATTTAATCTATGTTAAAATATTGCATATTCGGTATACGGAACCCACCCTTTCACTGAATTGCAGATGTCGGCTATGCTCCTTAAATTCTCATTTTTTTAAATATATCATCTGCAAATCTTAAATAAACCGCCCTCTCCAAAAGCCTGGGTCTCATAGATCCTGCGGGAAAAAATATAAGCACCGATCACTGCTATTTATCACAGACATCCAGAGAAGTTTGGTTTAGCAGATATTGGCATCCTAATACAGACCATGGGATTGTCAGATTTAATAACTAATGGGGTCAGGTCTTCATTCTTGATGGGCACTGAAGAATTAAGACCTGACCTTTTTTTGGCTGTTTCCGAATGCCTTTAGGAGCGCCAGCATGAAATCCCATACCCGTTCGAGGGACGGAATGAAAAGCCGCTCGGTGGGCGAATGGGGATCTTCAATGTCCGGTCCGAATGATATCATATCCATGTCAGCATATTTGGCGCCGATAACGGCGCACTCCAAACCGGCGTGGATGGCCATAATCTTGGGTTTGCGTCCCAATAAATCTTCATAGGTCGCATTGCAGCGTTTGAGGAGGGCCGCGTTCATATCCGGTGTCCAGGGTGGATATTCACTGTCGGATTGAGCCTGGGCGCCGGCCAGTTCAGCAACCGCCCGGACCCGGCTGGTGGCCTCATCCAGCCTTGATAGGGCAGAGCTGCGCTGGCTGGTCAAAATTTTAAGGCGGCTGTCGGATATCTCTACTGTGGCCAGGTTGTTGGAGGTCTCTACCAGACCCTCGAAAATTGCAGACATCCCTAAAACGCCGTGGGGGATGGCCAGCAGAAGGTTGATCACCGCAGCCGTTTGTTCGGTGGTCAGGGCCATTTCAGAATGTACCTCGGATTCCGCTTCAGACAGGGTCACGGATAGTTCCGGTTCCCGGGTGTCATATTCGGTTTTAACAGTCTGTTCAAATTCGGAAATAATACGATCTAAACCCGTCCCAACATCCGATTGACAGGCAAACACAGCAAAAGCGTCTCTGGGAATGGCGTTGTGAGCAGAGCCGCCCTTGATCGTAACCAGCCGGAGGTCGCCGGATGCAGCCACGCGATGCAGCGCGCGCGCCAGAATGAGGTTGGCATTGGCGCGCTGCTTGTGGATGTCGATACCTGAATGGCCGCCTTTTAAACCGTGAACGGACAGTTTAAAGGTTGTTTCGCCTTCCAATTTTTCTGAAAGATCCAGCGCCAGCGACACCCGGGTATGGCGGCCACCGGCGCAGCCCACGGTGAACACACCTTCGGTTTCCGAGTCGATGTTTAAAAATATTCGGCCCTCTAGCAGGTCGGGTTCAATTTTTTTGGCGCCGTTGAGTCCGGTTTCTTCATCTACCGTAAACAGCAGCTCCAGCGGCGGATGGACCACATCCGGGTCGGTCGCCACTGCCATGGAAAGCGCCAGGGCAATCCCGTTGTCCGCCCCCAGGGTGGTATGGTTCGCTTGCAGCCAGTCGCCGTCACAAATATGGTGGATGGGATCCGTGGCAAAATTGTGGGCGGAGTCGGGTGACTTTTCACAGACCATATCCATATGGCCCTGGATCACGATAATCGGGGCCTTTTCAAAACCGGCGGATGCCGGGACCTTTATTAGGAGGTTGCCGGCCGGGTCTTTTTTTATTTCAAAGCCATTGCTTGCCCCCCATTGTTCCAGCCAGAGGCTGATTTCTTTTTCTTTTTTCGAACAGCGGGGTATGGCATTGATCTGCTGGAAAAAGTCCAGAATTCTTTTTGTGGCTTCTTTCATTGATTCTCTCCTGAGCGTTTATGATTTTAATTGCAAAAGCGTATTAAGAGAGGACATATTAAATTGATGATAGCTTGACAAGTCGAAATTGGCCATTTAGTATTGCCTTGTTTTGGCATTGAACCTAAAAGAATAGGTATATTGCCATGAAAATCAAAGTGATCATTCCGGTTAGCACAGACAAATGGAATGCTAGTGTCAACGCTGACTATGAAAAAAGCAAGCAGCCTGACACGTTGATTGAAATTGTTCACTTTCAGCATGGGCCCGAAGCGATTCAATCCGAATACGACGAGGCCAAAGCCACCACCCACGTCCTCGAAGAAGTTTCCAAAACCCCCCCGGAACATTACGACGCCATCATCATCTATTGTTTTTCAGATCCGGGTCTTTCCGGAGCCAGGGAAATATCAACCATCCCGGTTTTAGGAATCGGTGAATCCGCGCAGCTTTTCACAATGGGTTTAGCGGACTGCTGTGGCATAATTACCACCTTGGAACAATCCGTACCTCGGATTCGAAGAAAAATATGGGTGCGTGGATTTTCCAAAAGGTTTATCTCGATCCGGCCCCTCGGAATTCCGGTTCTTGAATATGATCAAAGTGAAAGGGTCGCCAAGAGAGCTATGGAAGTAGCCCGCTATATGATAGAGCAGGAAGGTATTGAAGCGCTGGTATTGGGTTGCGGCTCTCTGCTGGGAGTTAAAGAGCAGATCCAAGCAACGTTTGGCATCCCGGTCGTAGAGCCGGGTTTAGCTGCCTTAAAGCATGCTGAAATGCTGATCAGTTTGGAGCTATCCCCAAGTAAAAAATCTTACATGATACCATTGCCGGTAAAAGATAATTAGAAAGGAGGCGTAAATGGAAGTCGAAATTGGAACCGAAATAAGAGATGAGTACTTAAGTTGGGAGGTTGCGGCCGGGGCCCGCAAATTGATTGAAGATATCATGCTCACCCAGCCGGGAGAGAGCGTGGTCATCACAGCCGACACTTCCAGCGACATGCGGGTGGTGCAAGCAGCGGCCAAAGCCGCTTACACGGCCGGGGCTGTAACGTCAACGGTTATGCACGCCACTCAATTGGAAGGCTACCAGGAACCCCCCCAACCGGTGGCCGGTGCCATCCAAAACGCGGACATCTGGATTGAATTTTCAATCGGTATGGTTTTTTTATCCGAAGCCTGGAAGAAAGCCATCGAAAATGGCGTTCGCTATATTTGCCTGACGGGCATGGATGTTACCATGCTGGTAAATTGCATCCAGCGGGTTCGTTACGATAAGCTGCTGGAACTGGGCAATCTCCTTCGCGATACCGTTCAAGCGGCTGAGAAAGTGGAAATTTACAGCCCGGGCGGGACTGAGTTGACCGCCTTTAACCAGGGCAGACTGGCGCGCCAATCCGGCAAACTCGCAGATACCAAAGGCGAGGCCATTATGCTTGGCGGCCAGGTTTCCTGGTGCCCCATGGAAGAAACCATCAACGGGAAATTGGTGTTTGACGGAGCCCTTTATCCCCCCACCGAACTGGGCAAACTCAACGGCACCGTGGAGCTGACCCTAAAAGAGGGGGTGGTGACCGAAGTCAGCGGCGGTGCCGAGGCCAAAGTTTTCGAGCGCTGGCTGGCCAGTTTCAACGATCCCAATATGTACCGGCTAGCCCATTATTCACTTGGGTTCAATCCCGGTGTAACCAAAGCTACGGGGAGAATCGTCGAAGACGAACGCATTTTCGGCTGTGCCGAAATGGGGATTGGAAGCCAGGGACCCCAGATCCGGGGCAAGACCTGGAAAGCGGCAGGGCATACCGACGGTGTCGTTTTGAATCCAACGATTATCCTAGACGGTGTTGAAATGGAAAAGGAAGGGGTTTACCAGATGGACAGCATCGTCCAAAAATGTCGTGACCTCGGTGCTCCCGGCTATTAACGCGGATGCTTATGTAATAATGGACCGAGGCGTTCTTTAACAAAAAGGAGGTTAGCTATGAAGAAGACAAGACATTTCTGTGTAGGGTTGTGTGTGGTTTTAATGGCGTTCATTCTGGGGTTAGGCAGTGTATCCGCCAAATCCGATGATACCCTGCGGGTGGCATTCATAACGGATGCTCGAACCCTTGACTGTGCAACCGTAACACGGGATTACACCGGATATGCGTCAATCGGTGCGATTTACGACTTTCTAGTTCAATATGCCCGGGTTCCGAATGCGGATGGAACCATCGGCGTTGACACCACCAAAGTGGAACCGATGCTGGCTGAACGCTGGGAACATAATGCCGACATGTCCGAGTGGACTTTCTATCTCAGAAAAGATGTCAAGTTCCACAGTGGGCGGCCGGTCAATGCCCAGGCGGTCAAATACACCTTTGCCCGTTATCGAACGATAAAATCAGCCGCGAATACGGTTCTCTGGCTGGCAAAGGTCACCGACAAAGGCATGGAAGTAATCGACGATTACACCATTAAATTTAAATTAGGAGGCCCCAACCCGCTTCTACTCGATTACCTTCAGATGTTGAGTTTAGGCATTCAGGATCCCGAGGCCATCGAGGCCCATGGCGGGGTGACGGCCGGCAAACCCAACGACTGGGTTGCCAAAAACGATGTGGGCTCCGGCCCTTTTAAGCTGGCGTCCTGGAAGCCCGGCGTGGAACTGGTGTTTGATCGCAACGAGGATTACTGGGGCCCCAAGCCCAAGCTCAAAAAAGTCATTTACAAAATCATCCCGGAGGAGTCCACCCGGGCCATGCTGCTAGAAAGAGAAAATATTGATATCATGTGGTGGATTCCCTCCAAGGACTACGCCATGCTCAAAAGCAAACAAAACCTCAAGGTGATCGGGCGCCCCACAACTAAGGTCAACTATATCGACATGAATCGCAATACGCCGCCCTTTGACAATCCCAAAGTCAGACAGGCACTGGCCTATTCCTTTCCCTATGAGTCTGTCATCAATGATGTCTTGTACGGCCGGGCGGTCCAAATGACCAGTCCGGCATCCGAAGGCAGCCCCGGTCATACAAACAAATACTTTCATTATAAACAGGACTTAAGCAAGGCCAAACAATTGCTAAAGGAAGCCGGACACCCGGATGGGCTGGCTTTCACATTTTTGCTGGGTGAAGGCCGAATTGCCAACAATAAAGAAGTGGCGGTTACCTATCAGGCGGAGCTGAAAAAAATAGGTGTCAACATGGAGATTCAAGTCCTGCCCCAGGCAGCCTTTCTGGAAAAGCTCAAATCCAAACAGGTCCCCATCTTTATGGTCGCCTGGACCTCTTTTGTAACGGACCCCTGGTATCAGTTCATGTTCCTGTTGGGATCGAAGAGCTTCTGTAATTATGCCGCCATCAATGACCCGCAGCTGGATGCCTGGATTAAGGAGGCCACACCCATGGTTCGCAAGGAAGACCGTTATGCCCTTGCTCAGGAAGTTCAAAAATATGTGGGCGAAAAAGACCTGTGGGTGTATATGTTCCAACCGATTGCGGATACCGCCATGAACAAAAAAGTGCAGGGATTTTGTCTGAATCCCGACGACCAGTTTCACGTTAAAACGGTCTATAAAAAATAAGAATGTTGATAGCGGATTGCGGCCTGCAACAAGTCGTTCGACCCTGAGCTCACGACCGAAGGGCTCTCCACGGCAAGTTTGGGTATTGAGCTTGTTGCAGGCCAAAATTAAGATCGCTCCGGTATTCCAGTCTTCTACTTCCATTTTTGTATCAATCGACATGATGATCTATGGATCCTTGGCGCTATATACTCAGACGAATCATTTATACGATCCCAACAGTTTTCGGAGCGCTGATCATCATGTTCATCGTTACCCGGATTTTACCTGGAGATCCGGTGATGATGATCCTGGGCCCGGCCCATTCCTCCCCTGAAAACATTGCCACCATGCGCGCCTTAATGGGGTTGGATCACTCCGTTCCGGTTCAATTTCTGATCTATCTAAAACAGCTCCTTAGTGGTGATCTTGGATTTTCTTATCATACCGGCAACACCGTCGGCCATGAACTGCTGACACGATTTCCGGCGACGTTCGAACTGACCACCTTCGCCTTTTTTTTGATGGTCGGCATTAGTCTGCCGCTGGGGCTGGTTTCCGGTTATTACCGTAATAAGACCCCAGACAATCTCATCAGCGTGTTTACGGTCATGGGCGTATCGATGCCCACGTTCTGGCTGGGTCTTTTGCTGATTTATTTCTTTTTTTATAAATTGGGGATTGCGCCGCCGCCCATGGGGCGACTGTCGCCGACTTTTGATTTCCCGCCCGAGATCACTGGCCTGTTGCTGGTCGACACGCTTTTGGCGGGTGATTTCGAAGCCTTTCTCGGAGCGCTGCAACAGCTTATTCTGCCCGGGATCACCCTGGCATTTTTCAATTTGGCGATTATCGTGCGAACACTCAAGGCCGATATGATCGAAACACTGGAAGAAGATTATATCCGAACCGCTAAAGCCATGGGGTTCGGTATCCAACGGGTATTGATCCGGCATGCCTTTAGAAATGCATTACTGCCCACTGTCACCATGATCGGGGCTATTTACGGGGCCCTGCTGGGGGGTGCCGTCTTGACCGAAGTGGTGTTTTCATGGCCCGGCATGGGATTGTATGCGGTGGAATCGATTCAGTATCTGGATTACGCCGGGCTACAGGGATTCATTATTTTCTATGTCTTCATCTTCGCGATGGTGAACCTTTTGGTGGATATCTCCTATCGCTGGATTGATCCGAGGGTCCGGTTAGACTAATACACAAAATAATCATCAAGATATCATGGCCTATGTTGATACAAATTCCTGGCGCTACAAATTCAAGCTATTCATAAAAAACAAGCTTGCTCTGATAGGGCTGCTCATTCTGATATTCATCTTTCTTCTTGTTTTTTGGGGACCGACCTTATCCAAACACGATCCGTTCAATGTTAACTTTTCAGTAAAGCTTCAATCGCCGTCTGCGGATCATTTATTGGGTACCGACAACTACGGCCGTGATGTCATGAGCCGCATCTTTACTGGCGCTCGTTACACCTTGCTGGCGGCGGTCGTCTCGGTGGTCATCGGTTTGATTTTAGGCGCTCCCTTGGGCGTGATATCCGGTTATTTTGGGCGCAAGGTGGACCTCTTCATCATGCGCATTATGGACATTCTGTTGGCTTTTCCACCCTTGATTCTGGCTATGGCGATCGTATCCGGCTTGGGGCCTTCATTACTCAACGCCGCAGTGGCCATCGGCATATCCTATATACCCATTTTCGCCCGAATGGCTCGCAGCCGCGCTATCAGCGTAAAGAATATGGACTATGTT
>JASFIU010000088.1:0-12223 GCA_050122495.1 Desulfobacterales bacterium
TTTAATTAAAGCAGTAGAGTGCTGATTTGGCCAGCGGGCAGGCAATACGAAACGCGCGGCCTCGAACGCAGCCCGTACAGAATCCCCAATTTTTTTTGCTCAAATATGGAAAAAATCAAAAATAGATTTATTATTAGTATAGCCAATGCCTGTATGTTCATTAGAGCCTGAGGCGTCATGCGGTTTTTAGAAATTTTAATACATATATTGAGTGTTTGCAAGGGATGCGGCCGGTTAAAATATTGATTGTTGAATTCAGCCGCATGCTTCTGGTATTATCCCGGTATTCGGTTTTACGGGTTTGAAAGGAGAGACATATTTATGAGGTCCAGCGAAATGAGTGCAAATTTATTTAGACGGAATCTAATTTTCGTCGTCTTGGCCCTGATCGGCGTAATCGGGTTTTTCCCCGGGCGTGTTGCCGGCCCGATCGCCCATGCCAAATCTCCCCAATATTTCAACGCACCGGCCAGCTTTAACCAGTTGGCGGAGATGGTAAGCCCGGCGGTCGTCAACATCCGCACGGTTAAGACGATCAAAGGCGGGGGGCCGGTTTTCCGCCAATTTCAGCGCGATCCCTGGGGTAGAGAGGGGCCTTTTAAGGACTTTTTTGAACGCTTTTTTGGCGAAGACATGCAGAGAGAATTCAAACAGCCCAGCCTCGGATCCGGGTTCATTATTGATAAAGAGGGTTTTGTGGTGACGAACAACCACGTCATCGAGGATGCGGATCAAATAAAGGTCAAACTCAAAGATGAACGCGAATTCGATGCAAAAATCGTTGGGCGGGATCCGAATACGGACATTGCGTTGCTAAAAATAACTTCGGGCCAGGATCTTCCGACGGCCAAGCTGGGTGATTCCGATGAGCTAAAAGTCGGGCAGTGGGTTGTGGCAATCGGAAGCCCGTTTGGACTTGAACACACCGTCACCGCCGGAATCGTCAGCGCCAAAGGCCGGGTTATCGGTTCGGGACCTTATGACGATTTCATTCAAACCGATGCATCCATCAATCCCGGCAACAGCGGCGGACCCCTTCTCAATTTGAAAGGAGAGGTCGTTGGGATCAATACCGCCATTGTTGCTACCGGGCAGGGGATCGGCTTTGCCATTCCGGTCAACCTCGCCAAAGGTATTATTGTGGCGCTCAAATCTGAAGGAGAAGTCACCCGCGGGTGGCTGGGGGTTGCCATTCAAGATTTGAGCAGCGATATGGCCGAATACTATGAAATTGAGAGCAAAAAAGGCGTATTTGTAGCCGACGTTTTTGAAGGTGATCCCGCGGACAAGGCCGGGATAAAACCAAAGGACATTATTCTGGAGGTAAACGGTCAGAAGATTAACACCAGCCGGCAACTGACCAGCATGATCGCTGCAATTCCAGTTGGTGATACCGCCAGAATAAAAATATTGCGTAACGGAAAAGAAAAGACAGTTAAGGTCGAGATCGTCAAACGTGATGAGAACAAGCTGGCCTCCCGGAGTCAGCCCCGGGAACAGGCGGAAGAATTCGGTGTTCGTGTGTCAAACATAACCCCTGAAATTGCACAGCGATTAAATATTGATGAAACGACCGGTGTCATTGTCACCGGGGTAGAAAGCGGCGGCAAAGGAGAAGGCGCAGATATCCGTGTCGGTGATATTATCAAGGAAATTAACCGTCGTTCCGTAGAGTCGGTCAGCGATTATCAAAAAATATTGGACGACGTGGAAACCGGCGAATCCGTTAACCTCTTTATCCGCCGTAAAAATGCGGGATTTTTGGTTGTAAAACTAACAAAATAACCGGCGATGGCCGGTTATTTTTAGGTTTCAGGTGTCAGGTTTCGGGTGTCAGCATGTGAATTTAGGAATTGCGAATTCAGGAATTTAGGAATTGAAGGTATTGTATCTTTCTAATTCCTAAATCCCTCAATTCCTAAATTTCTCAATTATTGTGCCCTGACACCTGAACACTGACACCTGAAACCCACTTTTTAGTCCCCGATGGTCTTACTCAAATCCGGAATGGTTTCCGGTTTGCCCCGTTGCATGTAGCGGCTATCCCCGTCTCGGGCCGTTACGTTTTCATAGACGCCGTCGTCGCGCTTTACCAGTTTGGTAAAGCCGAGATCGCGGAGCTCTCCATTCGATTTCGGACAACTGATATTGGTTTGTGAGATTATTTTTTGAACAGGCGCCTTGCAATGCGGACAAACCTTTATCGGATCATCAGATAAGGATTGCTTGAGGTCAAAGATCTTCCCCATTTTGCACGGTCGTTTGAGATGTTCATATTCATAAATTGGCATTATGGCTCTCCAGTCTTATTTTCCTACTCCCAATCACTAAAATCAACCTTCTCTAAAAATTATAGATGGAATTAAAATTCTGTCAAGCTTCTTTAGCCTCAACCGGGCGTTATTCGTTATAAATTCGGGCCAATCGGTTTAAAATTAATGAAATCTGGATATCAAATTTAAATAACGAATCCGTCGCCGCGGATGAACACCCAAATCCGTTTTCTTGGCTCAATCGGGCCCTGCCGGGCACCATCTTTAGCCAGATTTTAAAATGCGTTAACCCCCTAAAGTTTTTTTCAAAAGCAGCCGATAGCGTCTATGAGTTTGAAGTGTTTTTTAGAAGCTATCTCAAAAAGATTTAGCGAATGAAAAATATCTCATAGCTGATTTACGGGCCGGAGTAACCAACCATGAGCAAAGCGCAACCGCAAGAGCAAACCGATCTCCAAACGAAAATTAAGGAGGCTGAAGCCTGTTATTCCATGGGGATGAACGACGAAGCGTTATCCCTTTACGAACAGGTCCTTTCCCTATCGTCCGATGAGGAAGGTCAAAGCATGGAAGCTGTTCGCAACAAGATCAGCCATTTACGCAAGGAAATAGAGGTTCAGGGAATGACTGAAAACCAGGGTCTGACTGCCGAAGATATTACCCTCTTTAGAAAAAACCTGTCCCTGCATGATGACGTTCCGACTATTCTGGATGGTGCCAGAGCCCTGAAGGAACTCGGTCTTGTTGAAGAGGCGACGGCCGAATATGAAAAATTATTGGAGTTTGATTTTGGAAAATCCGACTACACAAAGCTGGATTATTCCCCGGCCCAGATTGTAGTCGACTATGTAACCTGTCTTCTTGAGACCCATAAGGGTGAGGAGGTCGTCAAAAAGGCCAATAAGGCCATTTATCAGCATAATGTAAGTGACAAGGAAAACGCTCAAATTCAATTCTGGCTTGGCACTGAGATGGAAAAAAGGGATCAGCGCGATGTGGCGCTTGAGCTGTTCGAGATCGCTGCTAAAATAGATCCCAAAAATGATGAAATAACAAATAAAATAGAATCGTTACAGTCCAGTATTTCCACCGGCTCGAGATACGACTATCTGCTGAGCAACAAATCGGTCACCACCAATCAGCTTCAGGAGGCATTGGCTATTTCCAAAAAGATCGGCAAAAGCGTTGAGTTCGTTCTGGTGGATCGATTTAAAGTCAAAAAAAAGGACGTGGGCAAATCTTTAGAGTTGTTTTATGGATGCCCCTATCGCGATTTTGATGCTGAAGTACCCGCTCCGGTCGAACTGACGAACAAGTTGAAGAAATCTTTCTTGCTTTATTATGTATGGGTGCCGTTGAGCTGGGATAAAAGCGGTGTGGAAATTTTAGTCGACGATCCAAAAGATCTCCGCAAAACCGATCATATCAAAGCGCTGATGACCAACCAAAAAATCAACCTTTCGGTCGGCATCAAAGAGGATATTGAAAAATACATCACCCAATTTTTTGATCCGCGTGTCGAAAGGCTCACTGAAAATGTATTTGAAAACCTGGACGATATCATTCCGGATATTTCCTTTGAAGAAGAGGATGAAATCGAAGAGGACGTCACGGGTCTGGATGAGTCTTCCAGTCAGGTCGTTAAGTTTGTCGATCAAGTCCTGGTGACCGCATTTCGCAATCAAGCCTCCGATATTCACATTGAACCTTCGGTCATAACCCGTAAAACGACCATCCGATTTCGGACCGATGGCGTATGCCATGAGTATATCCAGGTTCCCAATGCAATGGCCCCGGCCATTGTCTCACGGTTAAAAATTTTAGCCGACCTTGATATCGCTGAACGTCGGCGACCCCAGGATGGGAAAATAACGTTTAAGCGTAAAGGCATACAAGAATTTGAACTTCGAATATCCACCATGCCCACCGTCGGAAGATTTGAGGATGCGGTATTGCGAATTTTAACCTCCTCTGGGGCGCTTAAACTCGATGAAATTGGGCTAAACGAGCGCAATCTGGAGGTGCTAAAGAAAGTCATTGCCCGGCCGTACGGCCTGATTTTATGTGTGGGACCCACCGGATCGGGAAAAACAACGACATTGCATTCTGCCCTTGCGCATGTCAACAAACCCGGCGTTAAGATATGGACCGCCGAGGACCCGGTCGAAATCACCCAGGCCGGATTACGGCAGGTGCAGGTAAAACCCAAAATCGGCCTGGATTTCGCCAAAATTATGAGAGGATTTTTAAGACTGGACCCGGATATCATCATGATCGGTGAAATGCGGGACCGGGAAACGGCGGCCACGGCTATTGAAGCTTCCCTGACCGGTCATTTGGTGTTATCCACCCTGCATACCAATAATGCGCCGGAGACCCTGACCCGGTTGCTGGATATGGGGATGAACCCGCTGAACATCGCGGATGCATTTTTGGGGGTACTGGCCCAGCGGCTTGTCAGAAGGTTGTGCCCGGATTGTATAGAACCCTTTAATCCGGATAAAGAGGAGTTTGACTATATTAAAAATGACTACGGAGCCAAGGCCTTTGAAAGCTTGGGAGTGGATCATTCCTCCAAGTTTGAGCTGCAACGTTCCTTGGGCTGTGAGAAATGCAATGGATCCGGATATAAAGGCCGATTGGGAATTCATGAATTAATCGAAGGAACGCCTGAAATTAAGATGCTAATTAAAAAACAGGCGACCTCTCAAGATTTGGCAGTACAGGCCATCAAAGATGGAATGACGACCTTAAAGCAAGACGGCGTTCATAAGGTTTTTGAAGGAATCACGGATATGCGCGAAGTCCGCCGGGTCTGTGTTGAATAAACTAAAAAAGGTGAAAACCATGACAAAACAAGCGTTGGTTGTCGATTCAGATTACTTTTTTGTGGAGTTTGTCAGCGAATTGCTCGAAAAACGCGGATATGCGGTCACCAAAGCCTATGACGGCAAAGACGGCATCTCCAAGCTGTCCGACATCCCGCATGATATCCTGTTTGTCGACTTGGTAATGCCCAAAGTCGATGGGCAGCAATTCATTCATTTCGTTCGCGAAAAATACGGGTCCAATCACTTTCCGATCGTGGCCTTGTCCGGAGTGATGATTGAACAACTCGGCAGCCTTAATGAAATTGGCGCAGACTACTACATGGCTAAAGGGCCGATTAACAAACTGACTGTGCAGTTGAACGAATTTATGGCTGAAATCGAAGCACATCCGGAATTTCCCCCTCAAGAGATGAAAATAATAGAAACCGGCGGCGTCTATCCCCGGCGGGATGCCGTGGAATTGCTAAAGGCCTTAAAGTTTCATCAGGCCATTATCGAAAGCGCAGGGGTTGGGATTATTGTGGTAGATACCGATGCGCGTATCTTAAATACGAACGCCATGGCCTTTGAAATTTTGGCCAAATCACCAACCCAGGTTCTCAACAATCTGGTGGTTGATATATTCCCGCAGTCGGCCAGGGAGAAATTGAGCGATGCCCTCAAGCAGGTGATTCAGTTGCCCGCAAAAACCAAAATTAGTTTTCATACAGATTTTAACGATCGCCCTATTCACACCACCGTTTCTGCAATTTTACTTTCTGAAAACAAAGCCGGTTGGATTCTGGTATTGGAAGATGCACCGACTTCCTGATCCACGCTTATAAGCGGTATCACATCCCCTTAATTTAGTCGGCAGCCTGGTTTTATTATCGGCTTTAAGCAGCGGATCACTTCATATTACGCCATCTGTATGAATTCCTACAGATTTTCATAAATGTAAAAATATCAGCAGACCCGTCTTCGCCCAAGTAGGCTTCGCCGCGGCACGTTTCGCAGATTTTCGCAGATTTTTTCTCTAGCCAAAAGATTAATCTGTGTAATCTGCGTAATCTGCGGATTTTACTAAATCTATGGATCACCTTTACGTTTGAGCTTTCAGCTTAGAGCCGCTGAGCAACCCCTTGGCCGAATCTCCTTGAAGGAACCGGTTTTATTTGGTAAAAATAAAAGTTTATACAAACTTTTATTTCCAAGGAGGCTTTATGACACGGGTTGGAATCGTGGGCGCAACCGGTTACGCGGGAGCGGAACTTGTCAGAATTCTGTCCGGGCATCCGCAGGTTGAATTGACCATCCTGACCTCCCGGCAGTTTGCCGGAGTCAGATTTGACGAGGTCTATCCGGCAATGTGCGGGCGCGTGAATCTGGTCTGTGAGGAACTGGCGGCCGAGAAAGTTTGCGATCGTGCAGATATCGTCTTTACGGCGCTTCCGCATCAATTGCCCATGACCCTTGTTCCAGAATTTGTCAAACGCCGGGCGCGTGTAGTGGATTTGTCAGCCGATTTTCGATTTAACGATGCCGGCCTGTATGAATCAGCATACCAGCCGCATACCGCCCCGGATTTACTCGACAAAGCGGTTTATGGTCTGAGTGAAATTTATTTCGAAGATATCCGGTCCGCCGATCTGATCGGCAATCCGGGATGTTACCCCACCAGTGTCTTATTACCGCTGATTCCGTTGGTGCAAGAAGGCCTTTTGGATCTAAACACCTTAATTGCCGATTCAAAATCAGGGGTTTCCGGAGCGGGCCGAGCCCTGGCTTTAACCAGTCATTTCTGTGAAGTAAACGAATCCTTCAAGGCTTATAAAGTCGGTGTGCACCGCCATAATCCGGAAATGGACGCTATTCTGAGCCGTGAGGCCGACCAGCCGGTTAATTTAACCTTCGTGCCCCATCTGATTCCGATGAGCCGTGGAATGTTAACCACTATTTATGCAACGCCGGTCACCGCGTTAAAGGCGGAAGATATTCTTCAATGTTTCGTCGCTGCTTACAGCGGCCATTCTTTCATCCGGATACTCGCTGGAGAACGGGTACCCGATACCATTCATGTGAAAGGGACCAATTTCTGTGATATTGGATTTAAACTGGATGAGCATACAAATCGGCTCATACTCATCTCGGCTATTGACAACCTGGTTAAGGGTGCTGCCGGCCAGGCCGTTCAAAATATGAACATCATGCTCGGTCTGGATGAAACAACCGGATTAGACCATATTCCATATCCGCTTTAAAAACTACTGTTATTTGTTATCAGTTATTTGTTATTAGGTATTGACTTTTGATCGGGAATGTTTTGTATGTTACGGATATTTTTTAACGAATAACCAGTAACCAATAATTAATAACTAACGTATAAAGGAGGACAAAGATGACAGCAAAGCTAATTAAGGGGACGGAGATACGTGAAGAGATCTTGAAAGAAATTGCAGATGAGGTGAAAGAAATCAAAGAAAAACACGGTGCTGTTCCCGGTCTGGTTACGATTTTGGTCGGTGAAAATCCCGCCTCCATTTCTTATGTGACCCTGAAGATTAAAACTGCAAACCAGCTGGGCTTTAAAGAGATCCAGGACAGCCAGTCTGAAGATATTTCCGAGGAAGACTTGCTGGGCTTGGTCGATAAATACAACAACGATGATTCCATTCACGGCATTCTGGTTCAGCTGCCGCTTCCAAAGCATTTAGATGAAAAAAAGGTGCTCAACGCCATTGATCCGGACAAGGATGTGGATGGTTTTCATCCGGTAAACGTTGGCCGACTGATGATCGGGGGCGATGAAGTCAAATTTGCACCGTGTACACCGGCCGGGATCCAAGAAATGATTGTGCGCGCCGGCGTGGAAACAAGTGGTGCTGAAGTCGTTGTCGTGGGTCGCTCTAACATCGTGGGCAAACCTATTGCCAATATGATGCTGCAAAAGGCGGATGGCGCCAACTCGACCGTAACGATCGTGCATACCCGCACCCAGGATCTGGCGGCCCACTGTCAACGGGCGGATATTTTAATTGTCGCTGCCGGCGTTCCGGGTCTGGTCAAACCCGAGTGGATTAAACCGGGGGCCTGCGTGATCGATGTGGGCGTCAACCGGGTGGGAGAGAAAATCAGCGAAAAAACAGGCAAGAAAATAGCCATCTTAAAGGGTGATGTGGATTTTGATAAAGCCAAAGAGATTGCGGGTTCGATTACGCCGGTTCCCGGCGGCGTAGGGCCCATGACCGTCACCATGCTGATGAAAAATACGCTCAAGTCTCTGAAATTTAAGCTGGGGATCGCCTAGCTTGGTTTTCAAGATTGCAAAAAAAACTAAAGTTAAGCCAGAATGAGCCGATATTGTTAATAGATTAGAATATTTAAATATTGACAAAGGATGTCTACCCTAATATATTGTTTTTTAGGGGTATTTTGCAAAACGAAAGAGCAAAGTCACCGAAAGATGACGGCGCAAAACCATGGGTCTAAAGCCAGTGCGGCTAAGACTGCCAGGTTACCGAATATTTGCTATTCGAACGCTTTCAGGTGATGGTGCCTGGAGGCGTTCTTTTTTGGACTGCTGATCAATTCTCAATTATTTAGATCGAATGGCGCCGCAAAAGAGGGACGCCGGGTCAAAAAATGAGCTTGCATAATATAGGCAAGGTGCCCTCTTGACACGGATATTGAGGATGTGATACCAGAAATTGCGTACTGTAATCTAAGGCTGCGATAGCGTTTCAGCGCTTTTTAATCATCCATGTGTTGTTGAACTCGATCAATCCTTGTTTTAGGTGAGATTGATCGTTTAAATACAGTTAACCCGGGAACATTCATAATTCGTTTAAGGTATTCCGTTATGCGAAAGAAAATTTCTTTTGTCGTTTTGAGCAATAGTGGAGCGCCTGCCAAGCAGTTTTGCGCCTCCAAATTTTCCATTCGTTTGGCCAGTGTTTTCATTATCGCCTGCCTGATATCCTTTGGCTATGTAGTGTACGATTACTTCCAGCTCAAACAAACGATGGTAAGCCTGAAAACCCATGCAGTCCATCTGACCAACGAGTTGGATGAGGTTCAAAGTCAACGCAAACAGATCCAGCAGTTTGCCGGCGAGATCAATACATTAAAGGACCATCTGGTATCACTGAACAACTTTGAGAAAAAGATTCGTATTATCGCCAATATTGAAAAAACCGATGATTCGAATAATATTTTCGGCGTTGGCGGTTCGATACCGGAAGACCTGGATGCCCGACTGCCGTTGATGGAAAAGCACAACAGTCTGATGCGCGATATGCATGAACAGATTGACGAACTGAATCGTGCATCCATTCACCAGAAAGGCCAGTTTGAATCCCTCCTCAAATCCCTGGAAGATCAGCAAAATTTACTGGCATCCACGCCTGCTATCCGTCCCATATCCCGCGGTGAAAAATCATGGGTCACGTCTTCGTTTGGTTTCCGGGTATCACCCTTTACCGGCCAACGGGAATTTCATCAGGGATTTGATATTTCGACTCGTACGGGGACACCGATTCTGGCGACGGCCGACGGCGTTGTCACCTTTATCGGCAAAAAAGGATTGCTGGGAAAAACCATTATTGTCGATCACGGCCATGGAATGGTTACCCGGTACGGGCACTGTTCAAAATTTCTGAAGAAACGCGGTGAAAAAGTAAAACGCTGGGAACCCATCGCCCTGGTGGGAAACACCGGCCGCAGCACCGGACCGCATGTGCATTACGAAGTGCGGCTGAACGGAATCCCGGTGAATCCGTATAAGTATATCTTGAATTAATATCCCAGGAACGCTCTTTATTTATCCACTTTAATGGCCGGCGCCGGTCGGTAACTACTCCTGTATCAAGCGGATAGATCCCTATATATTCTCAACCTGTTGAGAGCCTCCCTTCGAGAGCCTCAGGGTCTAACCACAAGGTCGTTCGATGGGAATGTTGGGCACGAGGTGAAGCTTTAGCGCTATACGGGAACAATGGCTTTTGACCTCCAGCGTATATAGCTTAAGGCTTGGAGAGGATACCGAACGGTTGGGTTAATAGAAAAAATCGAGCCTTGACGATAAAATTAAAATGGTTAAGATTCTTTAAAAACCATTATTCCACTATTCGATTATTCCATTATTCCTTGATCGCAACAAAACCCAGGCCTCAAAATTTTTTATAACTTTTTTTGAAGTATAGAAATCCAGAGACCGTTAAATTATTTATTGTGAGATACGCTAAATTTGTTATAATTCACCCAACAGGACTAATTTTTTTTTAAGTATGAATGCGGGAGGAACACACCCGAGATGATATTAAACGCGTTGACAAAAGTTTTCGGAAGCAAAGGTGAACGGGATTTAAAGCGGGTACAGCCGCGCGTAGAGCGCATCAACGCGCTGGAACCGGAAATTCAGGCCATGAGCGATGACCAGCTCAGGGCCCAGACCCCCAAGTTTAAAGAGCGCATCGATCAAGGCGAATCCCTGGAAGACCTTTTGCCGGAAGCGTTTGCAACCGCCAGAGAGGCTTCTGTGCGCGCCCTGAACATGCGGCATTTTGATGTCCAGCTTGTCGGCGGGATCGTGCTGCACGAGGGCAAAATCGCCGAAATGAAGACCGGAGAGGGCAAAACCCTGGTGGCAACCTTGCCGGCTTATCTGAACGCCTTGACCGGCAAAGGGGTCCATATCGTTACGGTTAACGATTATCTGGCCAGGCGCGATACCGAATGGATGGGGCATATCTATCAGTTTCTGGGTTTGACGATGGGCACGATCGTGCACGGCCTTGATGATGGTGAACGCCAAACGGCTTACGCGGCCGACATTACCTACGGGACCAACAACGAGTTCGGTTTTGATTACTTAAGAGACAATATGAAATTTAACCGCGATTCGCTTGTTCAGCCCCCGCTGAATTTTGCGATTGTGGATGAGGTCGACAGCATATTAATCGATGAGGCCCGCACGCCGCTGATCATTTCCGGTCCGGCTGAAAAATCCACCGATCTTTATTATCAGGTTAATGGCCTGATTCCGCGGCTTTCCGGCGATAGGCATTATACGATCGATGAAAAAGCACGCGCGGCCACGCTGACCGAAGATGGCGTTGCCAAATGCGAGCAGCTGCTGAAAGTGGATAATCTGTTTGATCCCAGATACATCGAACTGCTGCATCACATCAATCAGGCCCTCAAGGCCCACACCCTGTTTAAACGTGATGTTGATTATATTGTAAAAGATGGGGAAGTGATCATCGTCGATGAATTTACCGGCCGCTTGATGCCCGGCCGACGCTATAGCGAAGGGTTGCACCAGGCCCTGGAAGCCAAAGAAAATGTTAAAATCGAAAACGAAAACCAAACCCTGGCCACCATCACATTTCAGAACTATTTTCGAATGTACGACAAGCTTGCCGGTATGACGGGCACCGCCGATACCGAGGCCGCCGAGTTTAAAAAGATTTATGATCTGGAGGTCACGGTTGTCCCCACCAACATGCCCATGATCCGTCAGGAATTTCCGGACGTCATTTATAAAACCCGCAAAGAAAAATTTGATGCTGCCTTGGATGAAATCGAGGAGTTGCATGAGCGCGGGCAACCCGTCCTGGTGGGCACGATATCAATTGATGTTTCCGAAGCACTCAGCAAGAAGCTGAAAAAAAGAGGGATCAAGCATTCGGTCTTGAATGCCAAAAACCATGAAAAAGAGGCGGAGATCATTGCCATGGCCGGGCAACCGGGTGCGGTTACGATTTCAACCAATATGGCCGGCCGCGGCACTGATATCGTGCTGGGCGACGGCGTTACGGATCTCGGCGGGCTGCACATCATCGGCACCGAACGCCACGAAAGCCGCCGCATCGATAATCAGTTGCGGGGACGGTCCGGCAGACAGGGTGATCCCGGATCTTCGCGTTTTTACCTTGCGCTCGAGGATGATCTGCTGCGGATTTTTGGCGGTGAACGCATTACCGGCATTATGGAAAAGCTGGGTATGCCCGACGGTGAGCCGATTGAGCACAATATGATCAGCCGGGCGATTGAAAATGCGCAGGCCCGCGTCGAAGGGCATAATTTTGAAATTCGCAAGCAGTTGCTCGAATATGATGACGTGATGAATCAGCAACGTGA
>JASFIU010000089.1:0-12171 GCA_050122495.1 Desulfobacterales bacterium
CGGGTAAACCTTTATCTTGGCATTGTATCCTTCCGCTACCATCCTTTCCACATAAGATACGCAATATTTTGCAGGTGTATAATCATCAAGTCCGCCCACAAGAAACAACATCGGAGCCCCGGTCAGCTTTAGCGTGCGGAACTGGGACTGACAACTTGGGTACATCGGCAGATGTGCCGCAAATTTTTTACCACCTGCCAAGCCGGCCTCAACGAGACGCAAATCAGCGGCCATCATCGCAACCGTGCCACCGAACGAATATCCACTGATACCGATCTTGTTCTCTTCGATCATAGAAAGCGATGCCAGTTTTTTCAATGCCTGAAAAGCATCAACTAAACGTGTCGCTTTTGAGAGTTGCGTTTGATCTGCAGCGGTACTTGAAATGCCTCTAGTTGTGTAACTGTCAAGCACGAATGCTGCAATTCCAGCACCCACAAGTCCCGGCACCAGATCTTTGAACCAGAGTTCAAGTCTCTTCGGGTGACCGCTTCCATGATATAATATGGCCGCCGGGAAAGGCCCCTCTCCTTCCGGCAAATAAAGCGTTCCAAAAATTTCTGCAGGTTTTACTTTCCATTCACCACGGTAAATGTCACTTAAATTATCGGGTGTAAAAGTTTCAATTTTAACAATCATTTGATTGTTTTTCACCGTATTGGCTTCGACTTCAGATACCGAGTGATATGAAATCATCATTACCAGGAAAAGCTGAGATAAAATTACGATTCTTTTCATAATAGATATCTCCCAATGTTCGTCCAACTCTAAAATATCAATCGGGTATTGGTACATTGAGAATATACAAGTTTTGGGTACTGCCGTATAGACGCGATATCATTTAACCCAGGCAGGTGACAGCGGGAAGTTAAAAAGCGTAGGTTTAGTAGGTAAGCGCATTTCGATGACAGGCACACAGCCCCCGGGGCAAAAGACGTGAGTTTAGAAACCCGTTTAGCCGCCGAGGTATGCTTTCTTGACTTCCGGATTTTCCAGTAATTCGTCCGAAGGCCCTTCCACCACCAGGTTCCCGTTTTCCAGCACGTATCCCCGCTGGGCAAATTGGAGCGCCAGGCGGGCATTTTGCTCCACCAGCAAAATGGTGGTCCCCTCACTATTGATTTCTTTGAGGGCATCAAACATGCTCATCATGAGCAGGGGGGCCAGCCCCATAGAGGGCTCATCCAGCAGCATCACCTTGCGCCCGCTCATATAGGCTCTTCCGACCGCCAGCATCTGCTGCTCACCGCCGCTGAGCGTGCCGGCTTTCTGGGTCCACCGCTCTTCCAGCCGCGGAAAAATCGAAAAGACACGCTTGATATCTTCTTTGATCTGATCTTTATCTTTTCTGGCAAAACACGCCAGTTGCAGGTTTTCGATCACCGTCAAATTATCGAACAACCGCCGGCCTTCAGGGACATGCGAAATGCCCAGCCGGCTGACCACCTTATCTGCAGCGTATTCAAGCAGGTTCAGCCCTTGAAATGTCATCTTCGAACCCTCATCTGCCGGCACCAGACGGGAGATGGCTTTAAGGGTTGTGCTTTTGCCGGCACCATTGGCGCCGATAATGCAGACGATTTCGCCTTCGTCAATTTCAAAATTCAGGCCGTGCAGCGCCTTAATATTGCCATAGGAAACGCGTAACTCTTCGACGGATAACAGCATTACTCTACGATCTCCTTGCCCAAATAGGCGTCAATCACCTTGGGGTTGTTTTGAATCTCTTCCGGTGTGCCTTCCGCAATCACTTCACCAAAAACCAGGGTCTGAATTCTTTCGCACAGTTCCATGACCACTTTCATGCGGTGTTCGATGAGAAAAATAGCCAGTTCAAATTTTTCTTTGATTTTGCGGATGATTTCCATCATCTGCACCAGCTCTTCGGGATTCATACCGGCGGTGGGCTCGTCCAGAAACAGCACCTTGGGATCCATGGCCAGTGCCCGGGCCATTTCAACCCGCCGCTGGGCACCATAAGGCAAATTGGGCACCCACTGATCCGCAAATTGATCGACACCGAACATTTTTAAAAGGTCGTAGGCCTTTTCTTCGCTTTCGGCCTCCTCGCGATTTCGACGGGGGGTCCCGAAAAAAGCGCCCATGAGCCCGTAGCTGAGTTTGGAATAGCGGGCCATCTTGACGTGTTCAAGGACGGTCATATGCCGCCACAACAGCATGTTTTGAAATGTACGCCCGATACCCAAAGCGGCAATCTGGTGCGGTGCGCGGCCGTTTAACATGTGTTCTTCCAGAAAAACGCCGCCCTCGGTGGGGACGTAAATTCCGGTGATGAGGTTGAAAATCGTCGTTTTGCCTGCACCGTTGGGACCGATGAGACCGCGAACCTGGCCCGGTTTGATTTCAAGGTCATAATTGTGCACCGCCCGCAGGCCGCCAAAAAAGTGGGTCATGTTTTCAACCCTAAGCAATGACATGCGACACCCCTTTAGTTCCAATTGATTTAAAAATCAATTGGAAGTTATTTGTTATTGGTTATTGGTTTGAAAGGAATGAAATCAAAAATCGTGTCCATCAATTGTCAAACCCTAATAACGAATAACCAATAACCATTAACCCTAATTGAGCGCTTGCGCTCAATTAGGATGTTCTTTTTTTAGGCTGAATCAGTTTTCTGGCGTCAAACTCCTTGAAGGCAATCAGGCCCGTTGGTCTGAAAATCATCACCAGTATCAGGAGCAACGGGATGATAATCCATTTAAAAATTTCCAGCGGCCGCAATGCTTCTCCCAGCAAACTGATGCTGGTGGCGCCCACAATAGCGCCGTATACGGAGTTCAAACCCCCAAAATAAACCATGGCCAAAACCTCAGCCAGTTTTTGAATCCCAAAAGTACTGGGATTGACATATCGAATCACGTGTGCAAATAAACCGCCGGCGACTCCCGCCCAGAAAGCGGCAAACAAAAATGCCAGAAACTTGGTGCGCCTCGTGTTGACCGTCATGGCATCCGCCGCCATCTCGTTATCGCGCACGGCGTTGAGGGCCTTTCCCAGAGTGGATCGTACAAAATTGTTGATGATCCATATGCAGGCCACCGTCGTCAGAAAGACGGTGGGTAAATTCGCCCAGTCCGGTTGACTGCCCAATCCGCGCGGCCCCCCGACGACTTCAAGATTTTCAATCAAACTTTTGACGATAAACATAAAGGCCAGTGAGATAATCGCCAGGTAATCACCCCGGGTTCGAAAAGACGGTATGGCCACGAACATTGCTCCAATGGATGCTGTTAATCCACCCAGAAACAGGGCAATCGGAAAAAAGAAAGGCCCGATGGCCGCCGGGAGCACGGCGGCGCCAAAGAGTTTGTCATTTACAAAAAGGGACACCGTAAAAACCGAAGCCCCATAGGCGCCCAAGGCCATAAATCCGGGATGGGAACACGAAAACTCGCCCATATAGCCATTGATGACGTTCAGACTCAGGGTCACGATCACCGCAATTAAGGTCAGCTTGACCACCAGAACCCGATAGTCACTCAATCCGGACCACAGGTGCAATGCCAGATAAAGCAGCACAAGGTGAAGGAGTATCGAAAAAACAGTAG
The DNA here is from genome assembly GCA_050122495.1 of Desulfobacterales bacterium. Classification (GTDB taxonomy): domain Bacteria; phylum Desulfobacterota; class Desulfobacteria; order Desulfobacterales; family JAHEIW01; genus JAHEIW01. The sequence goes on from JASFIU010000089.1 coordinate 3,570, forward strand.
AAAAATCGGCAAGCTTGCCTGCCAACCGGTTCAACACCGCCGAGCCGAATCGCATGACCAGGCCGAGGGGCAATAAATAAATCAGCAAAAGATATAGAGATGCACTGGGAATCAGCAAGGGCTTTTTGAGCATAATGACAAAGCCAAACAGGACCGGTGCTTTGGGCAATCCGATGCTGCGCGCTAAAAGCGTGCCGATTGCCATTTCCAAGCCCACCGCAATCAGAGCCCAGATAAGCCAGCCCAGCAGCGGAAACCCTGATACCCAGCCTCGAATATTGATCCTTGACAGCATTGAGGCGGATGACTGTTTTTCACTTGTACCTTCCATTTCAAATCCTCATTCCTCACAAATCTTGGCTGTTGAAAAGATACCTGCAGCTCCGGGCAATCTTTTACAACCTCAGGCGTGCACTGTAAGCTTCCCCAAAAAAACCATGTGGCCTGAAAACCAGAATTAGTAAAACAATCGAATAAGCGATTAAATCACGCAGCGTCGATGGGAAGATCATGGCCACAAAAATCTCAATAAACCCGAGCAAAAACCCGGCCAGCGTGGCACCGACGATCGATCCCCTGCCTCCTAAAATCGCCGCAACAAACGCTTTCCAGCCGATCAAAATCCCCATGTACGGGTCCAGCACCGGATAGGCCACCCCGAAAAGGATACCGGCGGCAGCCGCCAGGGCCGACCCCAGGGCAAAGGTCATGGCCGCCATGGTATTTAACGGTACCCCCATCAACGGCACCACGACATAATCAAATGCCATGGCCCGCATGGCCATCCCATAACGGGTCCGGCGGATAAATTGGTGCAGCGCGGTGGCCAGCAGCAAGGAGACCACCACGATCATGATCTTTTTATTGGTGACGAATACGCCGCCCATATTATAGGTGACGGTATTAATCATGGATGGAAAACTGACGCGCTGAGCACCGAAGAGTATAAGGTTTCCGGTCTCCAAGATGATGCCGATCATCAAACCGGTAATGGCCGCCGACGCCCGCGGTGCGTCGCGCAAAGGGCGGTAGCCGACCCGTTCAACAATCATGCCCACAAAGGAAGTTAAAAACATGGAGAAAAAGATGGTCAATACCAGGATCAGCCAGTTCGGCAGTGCAAAGGCACCCATAGCGGTGAGTGCAATCAATGCCGAAGCCACGCCAAACCCGATATAGGCCCCGACCATAAAAATATCGCCGTGGGCGAAGTTAAACAGCATCAGGATGCTGTATACCATCGAATACCCCAGGGCGATAAGCGCGTAAAAACTACCCCATTGCAAAGCGTTGATCAGATTTTGAAGAAGTACCATCCGATGCTCCTTTACCCTAAATTGAGCGTTTCAAATTTTAAAAATGGATTATTTTGTCTTATTTTAGCGGAACAACATCTGCCTTGTAGCTCCCCGCTTCGACGGGATCTTACGAACGGCAAGCTCGACAATCGCTCAACTTAGGTCTAAAAAGGCGGGCGCAGGGCAAAAAGCCCCGGCCCGGCCTTTGCTCAACTTATTTTAGCATTTCGCTAAACGTTCCCGAGTTCAGTGTTCCACGTTAAATGGTTTCAGGTGTCAGTGTTCGGGTGTCAGAATTGATAGTGCTGAAAATCCACCAGATCAAATGCTGAACACTGAAACCTGACACCTGAACCGCCTTCGGCGGAACCATAGAACTGTTGAACGCTGAAGCGTTTAACAGCTTGAGCCTATCTTACGGACAAACGGACTTGTAAAATTCGTATTCACCGGCATCGCTGATGCGGACCACCACGGCACACTTAATCGGATCGCCCTCTTCGGTGAAGGTCATCTGGCCGGTAATACCGTCAAAATCTTTGAGTTTGGCCAGTTGATCGCGAACCGCAGCGCGGTCCTTTTTGATATCGCCGGTCAAACCGCCGGTATTTTCAATCGCCTGCTGCAGGAGGCGGATGCTGTCCCAGGTTAAAGCGCCGACATCATCGGGCACGTAACCGTGTTTTTTATTGTAACGGTCAATAAATTCTTTGGTGGCCCCGGTGGCGCCGGCTGCTGCATAGTGGGTGCTGAAAAACAGTCCGTAGCAGTCTTTGCCGCAAAGCTTTACCGTTTCAGCCGAGCCCCAGCTGTCGCTGCCGACAATCGGTTTATCCCAGCCCAACTGGTGGGCCTGTTGGACGATCAGCGCGACCTCATTATAGTATTGGGGCGTAAACAGCACTTCAGCGCCCGAATTGATGATCTGGGTCAGCTGGGAGCTAAAGTCCGTATCCTTGGTGGTAAAGCTTTCAAACGCCACCACCGAACCGGGACCGTTATTTTTCTCCCAGGCCTCTTTGAAAAACTCGGCCAGTCCTTTGGGATAGTCGCTGGCGACATCATAAAGTACCGCCGCCTTTTTAAAACCAAATTCATCTCGAATGAAATTGGCCGCCACCGGTCCCTGGAACGGATCGAGAAAGCAGCCGCGGAATACATAAGGTCGATCTTTGGTGGTATCGGGGTTGGTCGACCAGGGGCTGATCATGGGGGTGCTCATTTCGTTGGCCTTGCCGCCGGCCGGTACCGCCTGTTTGGATGATTGCGGACCGACAATCGCCAGCACTTCATCTTCGGTGATCAGTTTGGTGGCCACTTTCACCGCCGATTCGGCTTTGGATTCATTGTCTTCGATGACCAGCTCTACCTTGTATGTTTGATCGCCGACCTTAAGCCCCCCGGCGGCGTTGATGTCTTCAAGCCACATCTCGGCTGCGAACTTGGAGCCCTCACCCACTTTTGGGATGTCACCGGTAATGGGGGCATTGACGCCGATCTTGATGGTATCCGGGCCCGATGGGCCGCAGGCATAAAAAGTCACAATCACCGCGATACATAAAATAATACCTGTTAGAAGTAATCCTTTTTTCATTGAAACCTCCTTTTCACTTCAGTTAATAAACATTTTAGGGGTAATCAAAATGAGTTATGGAAGGATAATAAAAATGATTGGGTCCATAACATATGATTTTTTATTTTTCAACTTTATTCACTCAATAATTTGGCAGCGGCCAGGGCCCAACCCGCCACGGCCTTAGTGGGTAGCGTATCTTCTACCTGTCAAATGATAGGCACCAAATCCGCTGCGGTCATCTTTTTGGTTCCCAAATAAGCAGGCCGTAAAAATTAAAAATGCTTTTTTTGAAGAAAAATGTAAAAATTTTGAAGGAATTGGAAATAAAATAAAAATTAATTGACAGAATCATCAAATTTTATTTAAATATTTTACGCTTGGCGTCAACCTAAATCCCGCGATATTATGGATGATGAACATCGATAAAACCAACCTTACGATTATCAAGCATCTCCGCAACGGCAGAAAATCCTATAAAAAAATTGCGCAAGATCTTCGCGTTTCTGAAAACACGGTCCGAACACGTGTGCAAAAATTAATTGATGAAGGCGTTTTGGACATCAGCGGCCTGGTGAATCCGGAAACAATTGACGGGCACCGCACGGTGATGGTGGGGGTTAAGCTTCAAAGTATGGACCTGGTCAACAAGGGCAAAGATTTCAGTAAGTTGAGAGGCGTGGTATCGGTCAGCGTTGTTACCGGTCGATTTGATCTTATCCTAATCGTTTTATTAAAGCCGGGATTCGGCCTGCTGGAATTTTATACCGAAGAAGTCTCCAAAATACATGACGTTCAATCCGTGGAAACTTTTGTCGTTTACAAAAGCTATAATTTAAAAGTACCCTATGTGCTGGAGTAGGCGTTAAAAAAAAGATTTCTATTTTTGCAGTAAATTTAAAACATTTCATCACGAAAACACGAAATCTAAAAAGCACGAAATGATAATGAGTAGCCCATTTTCGTGTTTCTGTCCTTTTCGTGCTTTCGTGATAAAAAAATCAAGGAGGACAGTTATGAAAGAACTCAATGAATTGAATTTTCCCGATGATGTCCGTTATGCCGAATCCCATGAATGGGCCCGGGCCGATGGTGGCAACGTCAAAGTCGGCATCTCTGATTATGCTCAGGATCAGCTGGGCGACATTGTTTTTGTGGAATTACCGGAAGTCGGCGACACCTTAGGCAAAGGCGAGGAATTCGGTACGGTGGAATCGGTTAAAGCGGTCTCCGAACTCTATATGCCGGTCGCCGGGGAGATCGTTGCGGTCAACTCATCTCTGGAAGACGCACCCGAAAAGGTAAACAACACGCCATACGGAGATGGCTGGATGATCGAAATCAAGGCCGAAAATTCCTCAGACCTGGATGACCTTTTGGACAATAATGCTTATCTTGCAACTCTGAAAGGATAACGGTGGCCATTATGCGTTACTTACCCCATACGCCCGAAGATATTGCAGCCATGCTAAAGGCGGTTCGGATTGACAGCCTCGAAGGGCTTTTTGCCCACATTCCCGAAGATTGCCGCCGCAGGGAAGAACTCAATATCCCGGAATATTTAACCGAGTGGGAGCTAAACGACCATATGGATACGCTGGCCGGCAGCATGGCGGTCTCCCCGGACTATAAAGTATTTATGGGGGCCGGCAGCTATGAACACTACGTTCCTTCGGCCGTTTCATTTTTACTGGGCCGTTCCGAATTTGTGACCGCCTATACCCCCTATCAACCCGAGGTGAGCCAGGGGACCCTGCAGGCCATCTATGAGTATCAAACCCTGACTTCCCGTTTGCTGGGCATGGAAATTGCCAATGCATCTCAATATGACGGCGCGTCTTCGCTGGCAGAAGCCATGTTAATGGCCATTCGAATTTCCAGAAAAAAGGCTGTGGCCGTTTCCCGCGCCATTCATCCTTTATACCGGCGGGTGCTTGAGACCTATTTCGAGCCTACCGGCCTCGAAATCAGAGAACTGCCTTATCTGGCTGACGGCACCACCGATCTGAGCGCGCTTAAAGATATGGACGATCTGGGGGGGGTGGCGGTGCAGTCGCCGAACTTTTTAGGCTGCATCGAAAAAGTCGAGGATCTCAAACAAACGCTCCAAAACAAAAAGGCCCTGCTGGTGGTATGCTTCAGCGAGCCGCTGGCATACGGCCTTTACAAAAATCCCGGCCAGTGCGGCGCCGATATCGCCTGCGGTGAAGGGCAGAGTCTGGGAATTCCGCGGACGTTCGGCGGGCCGGCGCTGGGGATGTTTGCCTCAAAAATGAAATACGTCCGCAATATGCCGGGAAGACTGGTGGGCCAGACGGTGGATCTGGAGGGCAACAGAGGCCACGTGCTCACGTTGTCCACTCGCGAACAGCATATCCGGCGCGAAAAAGCGACCTCCAATATCTGCACAAATCACAGCCTGTGCGCCCTGGCTGCCGTCATGTACATGGCATCTCTCGGAGGTACCGGTTTCAAAGAGCTCGCGCAACTCAACTACGATAAGTCCGAGTATTTAAAAAGCGCCCTGACCGAGGCGGGATTTAAATTGCCGTTTTCCCGGGCGACCTTTAATGAATTTGTGGTGGAATTTCCGGCTGACTTCAAAAAGACCTATCAGCGCCTGTTGAAGAAAAAAATGATTGCCGGCTTACCGCTGGACGGCTTTTACCCTGAGCTTAAAAATCACTATCTGATGTGTGTAACCGAGACAATCACCAAGGCAGACATGGATGCCCTGGTCCAGGAGATAAAAAAATGAAAGAAACCGCAGGCACCACCGGATTAATATTTAACGAGCCGCTGCTGTGGGAAAAGGGAAAAACCGGTCGAACCGCTTTTTCACTGCCCCGCCGCGACGTTGAAAAACATAGCATCGATGAAAAATTATGCGGGGATGGCCCGGATTTTCCCGATCTGAGTGAAGTCGACATTGTGCGCCACTATATCCGGCTTTCCCAGTGGAATTTTTCGGTCGATTCGGGGATGTATCCGCTGGGCTCGTGCACCATGAAATATAATCCCAAAACCAATGAACGCCAAACCGCCCTGCCGGGATTTGCCCAGGCCCACCCGCTACTGCCGGGGCCCCTTTCACAGGGGGTGCTCAAGCTCATGTTTGAACTTGAGCAGTATCTGTCGGAGATAACGGGCATGGACGCCACGACGCTGCAACCGGCTGCCGGCGCCCACGGCGAGCTCACCGGGATGCTTTTATTTTACGCCTATCTCAAAAGCAAAGGCACGCCGCGCTCAAAAATTCTGGTCCCGGACACGGCCCACGGCACCAATCCGGCCAGCGCATCGCTGTGCGGCTACCGCTCGATCCCGGTGAAATCAAACGAAAGAGGCGTCCTCTCACCCGAGACGGTCGACGAACTCATGGATGAGGACACCGCCGGAATCATGGTCACCAACCCCAATACGCTGGGTCTATTTGAAGAAAACATTAAGGCGGTAGCCGACATCGTGCATGCCAGGGGCGGCCTGGTTTACTGCGACGGCGCCAATATGAATGCCGTTATGGGTATCGTCAACATGGAAGACCTCGGTGTCGACGTATTGCACCTGAATCTTCATAAAACCTTTTCAAGCCCGCATGGGGGCGGGGGCCCCGGGTCAGGTCCGGTATGCGTCAGCAAAGAACTGGAGCCGTTTTTGCCGGTACCCCGGGTGATTAAGAAAAAGGGCAAATACGAGCTGTCCGAAGATTTTCCCGATTCCATGGGGAAGGTACACGCTTTTTACGGCAATATCGGCGTGATGATCCGCGCCTACAGCTATATCCTCAGTATGGGGCCTGATGGTCTCAAAAAGGTCAGCCAGCTGGCGGTATTAAACGCCGCCTATATCAAAGATACTCTCAAAGGCACCTTTCACCTGCCGTACGACCGGCCCTGTATGCACGAATGCGTTTTTTCGGATAAATTCCAGGAGCCGTACAAGGTGACCACCCTGGATATGGTCAAGCGGCTGATGGATTATGGATTCCACCCGCCGACGATCTATTTTCCGCTGGTGGTTCCCGGGGCCATCATGATCGAGCCAACCGAGACCGAATCCAAGGAAGATATCGATCTGTTTGTTGAATCCATGAAGGCCATCGCCAAAGAGGCGCAGGAACATCCGGAATTGCTGCAGGCAGCGCCCCAAAAGACCAAACGCCGCAGACTTGATGAAACCACTGCTGCCCGAAAACCGTGCTTGAGTGGATAAGACCGCGTTGCGGGTTACGGGTTACGAGCTACGGGTTGCGGGTTACGAGTTACGGGTTGCGGGTTACGAGTTACGGGTTGCGGGTTGCGGGTTGCGGGTTAAATGATTTGCAAAAGAAAAGTAAAGAAGTTCAACATGACAGTTTCAAACTCAAGAATAAAATCACAAAATCCGCAAGATGAAATCAATGCGCATGTTCAAACCCGCAACACGCAACACGTAACACGCAACACGACAACCTGGTTGTGTGTGGATTTTGACCGTATCGATTACCGTGACGCCTGGGAGCTGCAGAGCAACTTGATTGCGGCCCGCAAGGATCGCCTTTTACCGAACGACATCGTTTTATTCCTGGAGCATCCCGCTGTATTTACTCTCGGGCGCAGGGGGGGGCGGGAGTGTATGCTGGTATCGGACAAATTTCTTCAGCAAGCCGGCGTTCAGGTCATCCAGGTGGAACGCGGCGGAAATATTACCTTCCACGGTCCGGGTCAGCTGGTGGTCTACCCAATCGTTGATTTGCAGGCCGCCAGGATAAGGGTGGTCGATTTCGTATCCGGCCTCGAGGACGTAATGCTCCGCACCGCTGAAAACTGGGGCATTGCAGCTGAACGCAATTCGGCCAACCGCGGCATCTGGGTCGGCCCGCGTAAAATGGGCAGTATCGGGATTGCCGTTCGCAGAGGCATTAGTTTTCACGGCCTGGCGTTAAATGTCCAAACCGATTTAACCCCGTTTTCCTGGATTCAGCCCTGCGGTTTGCAGAACGTAGCGATGACCACCATGCAGCAGGAGACCGCCCGAAAATTGTCGATCAAGCAGGTGCGTGCGGTCTTGAAAGCGCATTTTGAAAAAGTATTTGGTATAAAGTTCGTTTCTAAAAAGCCAGAGTATTTAAGTGCGATACCGCGGAAATCAGCTATAAAAATGCGCTCGTCAATTCGTTGATTGGTTGAATGGTCAATTGGTCAAGGATTAGGGAAATGATCGGTTAAATAGTCAAATGGTCGATTAGTTAAATCGTTAAAAAGGATTAATTCCTCTGACTATTTGACTATTCAACTATTTAACGAATTGACTACAAGCAAACGAATCAACCATTTAACCAATTAACTATTCATCTGAACCTTTGAGAAAATGACTCAGCAAACCAACCAGAAGCCCCGCTGGCTTAGAAAGCGACTGCCGACCGGCCCGGATTACGAGAAAGTCAAAGGACTAATCGGCCGGGATCGACTGCATACCGTCTGCCAGGAGGCTAAATGCCCCAATATATGGGAATGTTTCTCGCAGCAGACCGCCACTTTTTTGATTATGGGCTCGCGCTGCACCCGCGACTGCAGGTTCTGTTCGGTCGCCCAGGGGCCCATAGGACCGCCCGACCCGGCCGAACCGGCCCGGGTGGCAGAGGCCGCCCGGCAGATGAAACTCAACTATATCGTTATCACTTCTGTTACCCGGGACGACTTGCCCGATGGCGGCGCCGTTTTTTTTGCCGGCACCATTGACGAAATCCACC
>JASFIU010000090.1:0-12095 GCA_050122495.1 Desulfobacterales bacterium
TTTTTGAAGCTTTAGTCGCAATTACTGCTGAAATCTTACACCGTATACACATATGAGATGCTTTCTAGCGTGGCGTCCTGTAAGTAATTTACAAAAAAAACGGATTAATTTTATCAATCTTCTTTCTATAGCAATAAGGTTTCAGGTTTCAGGTGTCAGGAAAATACAGAGGACAAATGACGACAGACAAAAATCAGACTGGTTTTTGCAATCAGTCATGCGTCTGCTGACACCCGAAACCTGACACCTGAAACCATAGACATTATGTTGTTTAAAGAACATAACTGAACAAAAACATACTCGACGACTTTTGTAACATTTTTGTGGGACATAACACTAGCTCTCGTCTATAGATTAAACCCGCTAAAACGTGCCTTGCGCGTCCTTTTTTTCTTGACAGCGAATCAATTTCATTATTTATAAAATCGAAAGTCTGACAATCAGACTTTGAGAGGACCTCCAATGGAATCCGAACACAAAGCGGTGTTTACGCCAGTCAAAGGCTCCAGAACATTTGAGAAAGTCTCAAATCAAATCAAAAAACTCATCTTTGACGGCGTTTTTAAGCCCGGTGATAAACTGCTGCCGGAAACCGAACTTGCCCAGCAGTTTAATGTCGGTCGGCAATCCGTCCGAGAAGCACTGCGCATTCTTGAACTTTCCGGTTTCATTACCATCCAGAAAGGCGGCGGCGGCGGCGCGGTCATTAAAGACACCATTTCCAATACAATCAGCAAACTGTTTCTGGATGCATTTCAGCTGGAAAAAATTACGATTGAGGAATTAACGGTTGCGAGATTCGAAATTGAAAAGGTCGTTTTAAAATATGCGATCGAAAATGCTGACGAAGCAGACATAGAAAACCTTCAAGAAAATGTTCGTGATGCGCAGAAAAAAATAGATGCCAATATCAATGTCATTGATGAGAACATTCAATTCCATAACCTCCTGGCCAAAGCCTCGAAAAACCACTTATTTGTAATCGTTGTCGAAGCGGTCACAACGGCGGTAAGACATTTTATGAGCCAGCTGGAACCGGATGCTGAATTTTCGGACAACCAACAATGGTATAACGAAAATATTATCCAATCAAAAAATACGCTTGCGTATCACAATGAAATTTTAAACGCGGTTATCGAGAAAGAATTAGATAAAGCGGTCGATATCCTCGAAAACCACTTAGAGGAAGTAAAAAATCGGCTACAACCCTTCGCCCGACAAAACGATAGCAGGTGATTCAATTTCATTTACAAAGGAGGCAAAAATGAGAAAAATTCTACTGGTCGGTTTCGCAATCTTGATTTGCTCACTATTTTTTCAGGGCACAGTTCTTCAATCGGGCAACGCCTATGCAGAGGTCAAGCAGCTATCCATGGGTACAGCGTCTGTCGGCGGCTTTTTTTACAATGTTGGGGCGCCGGTTGCGCAGTGCATTAATAAGGCACTGCCGGAGTACAACGTCACCGCCGAGTTCACGGAAGGGTCCGTGGAAAACCTTCGCCTGATCCAGAAAAAGAAAATGCAATTGGCGGTGATTTCTCCAATGATCGGACATTTCGCCAGACATGGTGAAAGGATGTTCAAAAAGGGCGGGGCCGTCCCCATGCGGGTGGTCGTGCGCCTGCTGCCCAACGGTAATATCTGGACTGTCTTGAAGAGCAACACGAGCATCAAAACCATTCGGGATATCAAGGGACACAAGGCGGGGGTCGGCACCGGAGGGATCGGTGTCATGTCAAGGATGCAATTGGCGGCCCACGGGATCGATTACAAGAAAGATATCAAACCTTTCTTTTCGGCAACCGGCGAACTGGCCACTTTATTAAAGGACGGAAAAGTTGATGTCTCCTTCCTGACAGAGGGGCTGGCCAAAATGGTCGCGACCACCCATGAGATCAGGATTATTTCCTGGCAGGAGAAGGACCGGGAAGCATACGTAAGCAAGCACCCTTATTTTGGAAAATTCTCCTATCCCCCCAACCGCTTTAAAGGCGTAGATTATGAAACGCAGACTGTCGATAACGGCATACAGCTTGTCACCCACGCGGATACGCCCGATGAAGAGGTCTATAAAATTGCCAAAGCCATCATTGAAAATATCGACTGCATTTCCAAAATCTTCGCTCCTGCCAAGGCCCTTAGCCCGGAGTGGTGCGCGTCCAAATTGGGCAATCCGTTTCATCCCGGCTCAATCAAGTATTTCAAGGATGCCGGTCTGATGAAGTAGTGCAAAATCTTAGACGGAGGGGATAATGGCAGAGGCAGCAGGGGTCGACAATCGTATATCAAGAGCACGTTCAGTCATCGGCAAATGGGTGGCCATATGTTGTTCGATATTCGTAATTTCCGCCCTGGCGACGATGACCTTGCAGGATTTGCAGCTTTTGAGCCTTTTCCTGGCATTTTCCCTGGCGGTGGGCTTTGTTCATTATCCCCTCCATCCGAAAAAACCGGGCTTTCTGCCCTTCCTGGTTGTCGATCTCATACTGGCAGTCCTCAGTTTTTCTTTTGCGATCTATATTTATTTTGATTACTGGGAGTTTATCTTTCGTGTCGGGGAACCGACCGGCTGGGATCTTTTTTTTGGTGTCGTCAGTATTGTACTCATCTTTGAGTTGACCCGCCGCGTTGTGGGCTGGCCCCTGCTGATTATCGCCTTTGCTTTTCTGGCTTATGCCTTTTTGGGGCAATACCTGCCCGCGCCCTTTTCCCACAGGGGATATGATCTGGAGAGAATCGCCACAACGCTCTTTATGTCGAAAAACGGGTTGTTTGGTGTTCCGATAAGGGTCACGACCAATTTCATCTATCTTTTCATCGCCTTTGGGGCCTTTTACGAGATCAGCGGCGGAACGGCGTTTTTCATCGATCTGGCGAGCGCCCTCTTCGGGAAGCTGCGGGGGGGGCCGGCCAAGGTCTCTGTGGCTGTCAGCGGTATGATGGGAACCATCTCCGGAAGCGCCGTTGCCAATACCGTCACCACCGGAACCCTGACCATCCCCTTGATGAAACGCCTCGGCTTTGAGCCGCACGTGGCCGGGGCCGTCGAGGCGACGGCATCAACAGGCGGTCAGCTCATGCCTCCCGTGATGGGGGCGGCTGCCTTTATCATGGCCGAATATTTGGGTGTCGCCTATATCGAGGTATGCAAGGCCGCCGTCATCCCGGCGGTGCTCTATTTTCTGGCGATTTACAGCGTAGTCCATTTCTATTCTCTTAAGATTGGGATCCAGGGCCTGCCTGAAAAAGAGATCCCCTCCGTAAGGTCCGTATTCCGCGACAAATGGATGTTTACGGTTCCCCTGATCGTCCTGATTGGGATTTTAATCGGCGGTTATTCCCCGAGGGTTGCCGTCCTCTTTTCCCTGGTGGCCACCGTCGTCATGAGCTTTTTCAGAAAAAAATCCCGGATGATGCCTTCAAAAATATTGGAGGCCCTGGCCAAGGCGGGATACAATTGCGTCATGGTTGTCGGTGCCTGTGCCACGGCCGGAATCGTCATCGGGGTGGTTCTATTAACGGGGATGAGTGGTAAGATCACTGCTTTGGTCATCACACTTTCCGCAGGTTCGCTCACGCTTGCGCTTCCGATTGTCATGTTTGCAGCGGTCCTATTTGGAATGGGACTTCCCACCGTGGTCTGCTATGTCCTTCTGGCAGCAACGGTGGCGCCCTCTTTGGTTGATTTAGGCGTCATTCCAATGGCGGCCCATCTGTACATCTTTTACTTCGGGATGCTGTGCATGGTCACCCCACCGGTTTCCTTCGCCGCCTATGCCGGGGCGGCCATCGCAAATGCAGACCCCATGAAAACGGGCTGGGCCGCCTGGACCTTTGCGCTGGCCGGTTTTTTGCTGCCCTATATGTTCGTTTACAACAATTCGCTTTTGTTGATGGGCTCCTTCATCAACATTTCTTTTGCGGTTCTGACGGCTGCCATCGGGGTCATCTGCCTGGGTAGCGGAATCATCGGGTTTTTCCTTGAAAAGACCAATGCGGTGGAAAGATTAATTCTCTTTGCAGCTGCGCTGCTGCTCATTAAAACTGGCTTGATCACCGATGTCGCCGGCCTGATTTGCGTGCTGGTGGTAATTTTTCCTCAGCTAAAAAAATATAAAAAAACTGTCCGCGAAAATCCACTGAAACGGAATGCGCATGATTAAACCATCCACAGATCGGGTAAAAGGCGCCGGGGCCGGCTTTGAGACCACCGCCCAGGCATATCTTGAACTGCTTGAATCACGGGGCATCGACTATTTTTTTGGGAATGCCGGCACCGATTTTGCCAGTATTGTGGATGCATTCGCCCTGCGCCAGTCCCAGGGCAAAACCTGCCCGCAGCCGATTGCCGTTCCCCATGAGACGCCGCTCGTCAGCATGGCTTACGGATATTATATGATTACCGGAAAACCCCAGGTGGTCATGGTCCATGTGGGGGTCGGCACCGCCAACGGTCTGGGGGCGCTGGTGGCTGCCAGCAAAGGTAGAATTCCCATGCTGTTCAGCGCAGGACGCACCCCGATTACCGAAGCGGGAGATTCGGCTTCACGACGCGTTTTCATCCACTGGGGCCAGGAATCATTCGATCAGGCCGGCATGTTGCGGGAATACGTGAAATGGGACTATGAGTTACGCCGCAGCGATCAACTTGAAACCGTCATCGACCGCGCTTTGGCGATGGCGATGAGCGAGCCGCGCGGGCCCGTTTATTTAACCCTCCCGCTGGAAGTGATGGCAGCGCCGTTTGCGGCAGAAAGCTTTCGCCCCCGTCAGCGTTATGATTTGCCCAGATCCCAACCGGATGCACAAAAAATCGAGGAGGCCGCCCGGCTTGTGCAACAGGCGGATTTTCCACTGATTATCACCTCATCTTTAGGGCGCACCCATGCAGCGGTGGAGGCCTTGGCGGAACTGGCCGAAGGCGCTAGAATCGGAGTGGTTTCCTTCAACCCGGATTTCATGAACCTGCCCTTGGACCATCCCTGCCATTTGGGATTCTTTCCCCATACGCTAATCCCTCTGGCGGATTTGATACTGACAGTGGAATGTGATGTTCCCTGGTATCCGAATCAGATTGAACCGGATGAAACCACCCCCATTATCCAGGTGGGGGTCGACCCGCTTTACGGTGATTATCCCATCCGCGGGTTCCATTCAGATCTGACTTTACAGGGAGATCCTGTTCTGACACTGACTGAAATCACCAAGGCATTGAAGCGCCGGGGATTAGACGCGAAGCGCTTTTCAGCCAGAGAAAAAAAGCTGCAGGAAATTCATGATACTTTCAGGCATACCCTCGATCAAAAGACGCAAAATGGCGCCAGCGATGTGCCTATCGAGATGGCCTGGGTGGCTCACCACCTCAATCAGCGCTTGGGGTCCGATACCATTGTCGTCAACGAATATGACAATGCCATGCGAGAACAGCCCAATCTGCTTGCCGGTCGCTATTTTTGTTCACCGCATGCCGGCTATTTAGGATGGGGGCTCGGTGCGGCCCTGGGCGCCAAATTGGCAAGTCCGGATGATACCGTCATCGCCACCGTGGGGGACGGTTGTTATTTATTCGGGGTCCCCAGCGCTTGCCATGCGGTTTCTGCCCAGTATCAGCTGCCGATCCTAATCGTCGTAAATAATAACCAGAGATATGAGGCCGTCAGGCGGGGCACCCGGGCGCTTCACCCAGACGGCTGGGCCGCAAGCACGAACAATTACCCGCTCAGTGATGTGGCACCGACAGCCTGTTATGAGAAAATCTGCGAGGCATTCGGCGGATACGGTGAACGTGTGGAAGATCCGGATCAGGTCAAACCCGCTCTGGATAGAGCCCTGGATGTTGTTGAAAATGAAAAACGCCAGGCGCTTCTAAATATTATTTCTAAATAAATTTAGAACCGTTTCGAGTTCCGCGTTGCGGGTTACGGGTTAGAAAATTGAGAACGAAATTCTGCAGTGCATAACCCGCAACTCGCAACCCGTGACACGCAACGACGCTTAAGGAGTGAAGCCATGCCCCCTGTAATCGATCACGAGAAATGCAATGCCTGTGGCATCTGCGATGAACACTGCCCCTTAGATGTGCTTTACCTGGAAGATGATGTGCTGGACGTCCGTTACCCTTTGGAATGCTGGCACTGCGGAGCCTGCCGTCAGGACTGCCCGACAGGTGCGGTTACAATCGAATTTCCGTTGTCTATGCTAGGTGTTTAATTCCATTGTTTATAATGCGAATGCGTTTTAGGTTATACCGCCTGGTTCGTTTAGGAAAACAAGGAGACAAAAATGTATTCAGGAAAAGATTATCAAATCGATACGGATATTGCGATCATCGGCGGCGGAACCGCCGGGCTTAACACGGCCATGGCTGCCGCTGAAAGTGGTTTGCAGGTTCTCGTCGTCGACAAAGCCAATATTAACCGCAGTGGCGCCATTGCCGGCGGGATTGATCATTTTATGGCTTTCCTCGAAACGGGTGAAGACTGGGATACCCGCGAAGCCTGGCTGAAATATGTCGGCGGTCTGGCCAAAGGTGCGGTCAATCTGAAGATTCACGAAGCGGTTTTGTGCGAAGAGCTGAAAACCGCCATTGACCGGGTTGAACGAATCGGGGTTTCGCTGCGGGATCCGGGCAGCGGCGATTTTTACCGGACTCAGGCCCTGGGACAACCCGGCCCGTATGCCATCAACTTCAACGGCAAACTGCTTAAGCCCAAAATGGCCGAAGAAGTCCGCAAATTGGGCTGTCGGGTGCTCGACCGCGTCCAGGTTACCAATCTGTTTGTGCATGACGGCGAACTGGCCGGATTTACCGGATATGATATGCGCAGCGGGGATTTTTACCAGGTCCGGGCCAAAGCCGTTATTATTTCTACCGGCAACACCAACCGGATGTATCGTTCCCAGAATGGAAATCCTTATAACCTCTGGTACTGCCCGGCCTGCACCGGGGATCTGCACCGCCAGGCATTCGATGCCGGAGTTGAGCTGGCCAACATGGAATATACGCGCATGACCATCGTGCCCAAGGGTTTTAGCGCTCCCGGATTTAACGCCTTTTTCGGGATGGGCTCCCGCCTGATCAACTCATTGGGGGAAAATTTCATGCAGAATGTCCATCCCATGGGCGACCGCGCCCCCCGCAATTATATGGTCTGGGGCGCCATTCAGGAGTTAAAAGAGGGTCGCGGCCCTATCTATATGGACTGCAGCCATTTAAATACCAAAGAGCGTGAACATCTGTTTACGACTCTGGGATATGACAAAGATACCCTGCCCGATTTTTTTATTAAAAAGGGTTACAACCTGGAGGGCACCATGATCGAGATGACGGTTTCCGAGCCCATGCAGGCGCGCCCCTCCGAACAGTGCGGCAGCGGGATCAAGATTGATGAAAAATGCGCCTCCAACATACCGGGCTTATTTGCCGCCGGAGATTCTTCCGATCAGAT
This sequence comes from Desulfobacterales bacterium, assembly GCA_050122495.1. GTDB lineage: Bacteria > Desulfobacterota > Desulfobacteria > Desulfobacterales > JAHEIW01 > JAHEIW01. The sequence goes on from JASFIU010000090.1 coordinate 7,449, forward strand.
GGGCTGTTTGCATATGTGTGTGGCCGGTGGTTTCGCCGCCGGCAAGCACGCCGCTGAGTATGCTCAGCAAACCAAACAGCTGCGGCCCCTTGATGACAAGAAAATAAAGGCTGAAAAAGATCGGATTTTCAAACCACTGGAAAAGAAATCCGGAATGCCCTACTGGGAGTTTGAAGATATCGTCCGTAATATCACCACGGATCACTTCGGCCCCGTTAAAACAGAAAACAGTTTAAAGGCCGCGCTTGAAAAGCTCGGCAGAATGGACGCTGCCCGGGAAGACCTCAAGGCCGACAATTTACATGAGCTCATGCGGGTACATGAAGCCATGAACATTCAGCAAGTTGCCAAGATCACCGCCACCGCTGCACGCGCTCGCAAAGAGACGCGTTTCCCGCCTTACCATTACCGTGCGGATTTCACGGAAACCGATGATGATAATTTTTGCGGATTGATCGTCTTAAAAAAAGGCAAGGACGGTGAGATTCAGACACGCTTTGAGCCCTTATCTTATGAACCCTAATAAGGTTTAAATCTGGTTCTAGTGCTATGCCCCGCAAGCTATTCGCAGATCACGGTTTAATTTAAGGTTTCAGGTGTCGGGTGTCAGGTGTCAGGAAGATGCAGGGGACAAAAAAAGATGGCCGTCTGGAACGATCGCAACAAGGCTGGAGACAAAAAGCAGTCTGTTTTCTGCCCCCAGTCATATGTTTGCTGACACCCGACACCTGAAACCTTTATTCTTGACCTTTACGAGCGCGCCCTGCTCTTGGGAAAAAGACTGGCCACCGCGCCCTCGCTTTTGTCATAATACCCGACGCCCATAACCGCATTTTGGAATCGCACCATTACGTAACCGGAGCTGCCATCGCAGGCATTGGCCTGGTCTTTTTTAAGGTCAAACGACCGGCGCGCCAGGTAGTTTCGCAGCTGGCTTGGGGAGACATCGATCACATTACGCTCCGCCATCTCACCAAAAGCGGCCGCGCAAGAGGTGGTTGGTTTGGGAAAGCGGAAATGCAAATGAAACAGCGGCAGCCCGCTGATGCAGCTGGCCAATTGCGGCGGTCGATGATCGTCGGCCGCAGCATAGATGTCCCGCCCGCTTTTTTTGAACAGCCGTAAACCATCAAACGCAGCCCGCCCGATGCCGAAACGATCCTGCAGCATTTCAAACATTTCGTCGGCATTGTTAAATACCTGCTGGGTGCTGCCAGCGGCCGACTGAAAATCAGGCTGACTGACGCGGGGGGTTTTCACTGTTTTTTTAGAATCGTTTCCGATCTTTTCCAGCAAAGCAATATAAAAACCACCGCTGTCGTTTAGATGCGGCCAGATTCGAATGCTGTTCTGAAGATCGTCCCGAAATGATTCCCCCGCCCATGCGATCAGCCCGGGGGCGGTCCTTAGCTCCGGCAGACTGAGCGGCAAGATTCGCACGTTATCGGGCATCTCACCCAGAACAGCATTGACAACGGCCTCGTTTTCTTCGGGCGCATAGGTACAGGTGCTGTATAGTATTCGTCCCCCCTTGCGGCAGCGGCGAATCGCCGATTTGAGCAGCAGTTTCTGTTTTTTAAAGCGCTTCGGCATCCGGCGCGTGGATCCCCTTTTCAAAAGACGCGGAAAGCGGCGGGTGGTGCCTTCACAGCTGCAGGGGACATCCACCAGAACGCGGTCAAACTGGCCGGCGCGCTTCGGGTAAGATGTGCCGTCGTGGCAGGTAATGCTGACATTCAGCAGGCCCAGGCGGTCGATTGCCGAACGCAGCGGCCGGATGCGGTCCCAGAACACATCGTTGGCGACCACGGTTCCCCGGTTTTCAAGCGCCTGGGCCATCAAGGCCGTTTTGTTGCCGGGCGCTGCGCACAGATCCAGGATGCGCTCTCCGGGTCGGGGATCCAGCAGCAGGGCCGGTATCATTGAACTGGCTTCCTGGATATGAAACCAGCCGGCCAGATAAGCCCAGTGGCGGCCCAGTCTTTCATGGCTATTAACACCGCGACGCTTTACCCGGAATGCCTCCGGATGCCAGGGCAGCGGTGTCAGTTCATAGCCGCCCTGCTCGAGGCTATCGACCAGTTGCCGGGTGGTGGTCCGAAGGGTGTTGGTCCACACAAACAGCGGCTGGGGTCTCGCCACGGCTTCCTCAAATGCCTTAACGTCATCAATAACGGGATAGTAACGCTCAAACGCTTTCATATAATCGCAAAATTCGGGTGGCGTACCGGGTTAAGATTGTGTATATAAATCCGGACTTACACATTATAAATTAACCACAGAGTGCACAAAGAACACAAAGAAAAGCATTTAAAAAGAAATTTTAACCCTTTGTGAACTTGGTGTCTTTGTGGTGTAAACAATTTTGCCCTCAAAAGGTCATCATGAAAGAGAAATCCTCAAAAAAAAATGAACAGGTCATCACCACCACCTGCTCCTTTGATTGCGGTGGCCGTTGCCTCTTAAAGGTACACGTTGCCGAAGGCAAAATCACGCGCATCCGGACCGACAGCGGGCGCGGGCGGGTACTAAACGCTTGTATCCGGGGCCTTTCCCAGAAACACGTGGTTTATTCCCCGGATCGCCTGACAAAGCCCTTAAAAAGGGTCGGTGAGCGTGGTCGGGGCGAATTTGAATCCATCTCCTGGGAAGAAGCCCTTAGCACGCTCTCCCAAAAATTAAAACAGATAAAAGATAGCTACGGGGCCCGGGCGACTTTGCTGATAGATTATTTCGGTAATGAAGGTGCCCTGCACGACACCACTAAAACCGCCCGTCGCTTTTTTAACCTTTTCGGGGGCTGCACCAGTATCTGGGGCAGCACGTCTCTGGAAGCCGGCAAATTTGCAAGCGATACCACCCTCGGAACCCAGTTTACCGCCAACAGCCGGGATAATTTGCTTCTCTCCAAACTCATTATTTTGTGGGGCTGGGATCCACTGATCTCCCGCTTCCGACCCTATACATCCACCTATCTTTCAGAGGCCAAGAAAAAAGGGGCCAAAATTATTGCCGTGGACCCGCGCCTGAGCGCTTCGGCCAAAAGCCTGGCCGAACAATGGATTACCGTCAAGCCGGGCACCGATACCGCTCTGATGCTCGCTGTGGCCTATGTTATGATCGCAGAAGCGCTTTACGATCAGAACTTTATGGCAACCTACACCTTTGGATTCGATAAATTTAAGGCTTATGTTACCGGGGATTCGGACGGGATTCCCAAAAACCCTGATTGGGCCTCACAGATAACAGGCGTGCCCACCGAAGATATCATCCGGTTGGCCCGGGACTATGCCACCATAAAACCGGCGGCACTATATGCCGGATGGGCGCCCGGCCGCAGCGCCTTTGGCGAACAGTTTCATCGCGCCGCCATTACCCTGGCGGCCATGACGGCTAATATCGGCGTACCCGGCGGCCATGTAGCCGGCGGCACCGACCGCATGGAGTTGGGCGCATTGGCCGAAACCCTTTCCGTACCGCCCAAAGATAACCCGAAAATCCACGTAACTGAAATTTATGATGCGCTGTTGGAAGGTGCCTCCGGCGGTTTTCCTGCGGATATAAAAGCGCTCTACGTGGTGGGTTGCAATCTTTTGAATCAGTTTTTAAATGTCAACAAAGGCATCGCAGCCTTAAAAAAGCCCGAATTTATTGTGGTTCACGACCTGTTTTTAACGCCTACGGCCCGGTATGCCGACCTTGTGCTGCCGATCACCCATTACCTAGAACAGGAAGACATCGGTCAACCCTGGCTGGGCGGCCCCTATTGCATCTATATCAATAAAGTCATTGATCCCTTGCCCGAAACGCGCTCGGATCTGGATATTTTTACGGACCTGGCACAACGCCTGGATGTTAAGGGTTACAATGACAGGTCCAACGCGCAATGGTTAAAGGGGTTTTTGGACGCCACCCCGGATTTTCCCGATCGCGAAAAATTTAAGCAAATCGGCGTGCATCGCGTGAAATTCAAAGCGCCCCGGGTGGCATTTCAAGATCAAATTCAGGATCCCGAAACGCATCCCTTTGCAACCCCATCGGGCAAAATCGAAATATTTAGTAACAAAATTGAGCAGATGAATCATCCCCGGCTCCCGGCCATCCCCCAATATATACCGCCATGGGAAGGACCGGATGATTCACTTTATACCGAATACCCCTTGCAGCTGGTCAGCCCGCATGCCAAAACCCGGGTCAACTCCCAATTTGACAACATCCCCCGGCTCAAAGAAAAAGCCGATGATCGCATCTGGTTAAACACGAAAGATGCTGCCGCCCGCGGCATTTCAGCCGATGACCGGGTAATCGTTTATAATGATCGCGGCCGGCTGCGCACCACGGCAAAGGTCACCGACCGGATCATGCCCGGGGTCGCCAGCCTGGATGCCGGCGCCTGGTTTCATCCGGATGCCGACGGCGTCGATAACGGCGGCTGCGTTAATGTCCTCACCAGAGATGAGATGTCCCCCAGCGGCGCCTTTCCCAGCAACACCTGCCTGGTTCAGATTGAACGCGACGGTTGATAAATTGTCATTTGTTATTTTATTATCGGAAATGATTTGGCATGTATGCGTTGGAAAGATCGGTATGTTTGAATGATTACTTTCCTGCTTCGGAGGATTTTTTTTGAATTATTTTGCGTCCTTT
>JASFIU010000091.1:0-12058 GCA_050122495.1 Desulfobacterales bacterium
TGGCGCGATAGGCGTGGCCGCATTCGGTAACCACCATGCGTTTGGGTTTTAAGCGCTCCATGGCGTCTGTCCCTGCCTTTTTTTCTGTTGGTGTATATCAATATATCTAAGGGTGCAAGTTATACTCACTGGTTCTTCACGAGCACCGCTTTCTAATGAATGGACACTTCATGCGCTCCGTCCATGGGATCTTTGAAAGGTATTGTGACCTTCAGAACCCCATTTTCATATTTCGCTGATGCGTCTTTGGAATTTACCGGACAGCAGAAAGCCGCCGTGGTAACGTAGTCATAGTCTTCCCGGGGAGCGTTGAGGCTGAAGCTGTCATCAAGCATCTTCAGATGGATATCTTCCTTTTTCACTCCCGGTATGCAAATTTCCAGATTTAAGAGTTTCCGGTCATCATCCACATATGAGCATACGTCTGCGGCCATCTTAAATTTCTCGTCTGCCATAGCAATCACCTCCTCTGAGTCACCGCAAAGACGGTTATATTCGTTTGGTAAAATAACCTGTTCAACCTATAAACTATGGTAATGCACAACCATTCAAAAGCAAGGGCGGGTACCCGGTATTCCGTCATGCAATAAACCGGTTTGCAGTTCAATATTGACAATCCGGCCGGCAGTTTATTATGGCTGTACTCTGTGTTATGTCATGCTTCAAAAGTCATTCGGTATATTTTGGGTAGTTTGAGTTCTTTAGAGAACACCGTGTCCATGGTTTCAGGTGTCAGAGTTCAGGTGTCAGGAAAATAGCTCGTAGCTGATAGCGCATAGGGCTGGAACGCTGAGAAGCGTGGAGGCTATAAAGCTGAACGGCTCGCAAGCAATCCTGCCTTCAAGCTTCCCGGCCTTATAGCTTTCAAGCCTATCCGGTTTTTTTGATCCCTGACACCTGACACCCGCCTGCGCGGCCGTAGCCGCTTCGACGCGGCGCAGGCCCGAAACCTGAAACCTAAAATAGTATTGTTTTTTGAAAATTAGTTGCAGAACACAGCACTAGCCCGGAAAGGATTATAACGTATTATGAATCTTGTCGTGCCCAAAGAAGTCCATCCCGGTGAAACCCGTGTTGCGCTGATTCCCGAACATGTTGCCAGGCTGGTGGAAATGGGGGCGCAAATTACGGTTGAATCCGGAATCGGAAGAACCTTAAACATCTCCGACGAAGATTACGCTAAAGCGGGGGCCTACCTGGAAGCAGACCGCAGTCATTTATTTCGGGATGCAGATATGGTACTGCGCATCCGCAAACCAGCGATAGAAGAAGTCGCTTTGCTCAAAGAAGAAAGCATCTATGTGAGTTTATTGGACCCGTTTAACGAACGGGAGCTGATTGAGGCCTTGAAAAGCAAGGGCGTGGCTTCAATCAGCATGGAGATGATCCCGCGCATCACCCGGGCGCAGAAAATGGATGTGCTAAGTTCACAATCAAATTTAGCCGGATATGCAGCCGTGATTATCGCCGCCGAACGCCTGGCTAAAATATTCCCCATGATGATGACACCGGCAGGCACCATTTCGCCTGCCAGAGTTTTTGTTATCGGCGTCGGGATTGCGGGACTGCAAGCCATTGCGACTGCAAAACGACTCGGTGCCCGGGTTGATGCTTTTGACACCCGGCCGGTCGTCGAAGAACAGGTAAAGTCTTTGGGGGCCCGCTTTGTAAAAGTCGACCTGGGAGAAACCGGCCAGACAAAAGATGGATATGCCAAAGCGTTGACCGAAGAGCAATTGCAAAAACAACGGGAGGAAATGGCTAAAGTGTGTGCAGCTTCCGATGTTGTGATTACAGCCGCCCAGGTATTTGGCCGGAAGGCACCCTTGATTATCACGGAAGACATGGTCCGGGGCATGTTAAAAGGATCGGTATTGGTAGACCTGGCGGTGGATACCGGAGGTAATGTCGCCGGTTCGCAACCGGGTCAGGAAGTCGACCTCAATGGTGTTCGCATCATCGGTCTGGCCAACCTGCCGGGAGAAGTGGCGGTAAATGCCAGCCAGATGTTTTCCGCCAACCTCTTCGCTCTGGTTGAAGCCTTTTGGAATAAAGAGGAAAAGCGCTTCCGGCTGGACTTTGAAGACGAAATCATCCAGGGGTGCGTGATCACTTATAAGGGCGAAATTGTAAATGAGATGATTCGGAAGCATTATCAGAAGGAAAAAGATCCATTGGAGTAATGGAGCGGATACGATTTCGGATTGCGGATTGCAGATTGCGGAATTAAAATCTGCGGCAAATCAGTTATTTCAATCCGCAATCCGCAATCTAAAATCCGCAATTAATTTTACTCATTAGCAATTGTCACCTCTGAAATTACTTTTAAATAACATTAGTGACCAAATAAAACCGCTTAAAGGAGTTAGTGCCATGTCCATCGGTCTTTTAATCTTTGTATTCGTGCTGGCTATTTTTCTGGGGGTGGAGCTGATTACCAAGGTGCCGTCGCAATTGCACACACCGTTGATGTCGGGGACCAATGCCATTTCGGGCATCACGATTGTGGGCGCCCTTACGGCCGCCGGAACCGGTGCGGATACGATTGCTTCCATAGTCGGTACGATTGCACTCATTCTGGCAACCATCAATGTAGTCGGAGGATACCTGGTTACCAATCGAATGCTGGCGATGTTTAAACGCAAAGACGAGGAACAGAAATGACGGATTATATCGAACTTTTTATAGATCTCGGATACGTCGTTGCTTCTATTCTCTTTATCGTCGGAATCAAGATGCTCGGCAGACCCGAACGTGCCCGGCGCGGTAACCTGGTTTCAGCTCTGGGCATGCTGGTTGCCGTTGCTTCGGCGCTGTTTGAATGCTGCCTGTCTTTCTCATTGGTGATTGCCGGTATGGTTGTCGGGGCCACCATCGGCGTGATCGCCGCTCGCAGCGTTAAAATGACATCCATGCCGCAAATGGTGGCCGTTTTAAACGGTTTTGGCGGGCTGGCCAGCTTGCTGGTGGGCTGGGAAAATTATCACAGCGCACCCGATAGTAATCTTTTTATTACGATGGCCACCTTTCTGGCCGTTCTGATTGGCGGTGTTGCTTTTTCCGGAAGTCTAATTGCCTATGGCAAACTATCGGAACGGCTATCGGGCAAACCGATTTTTTTCCACAAACAGAAAATCGTCAACGCCGCCCTAATCCTCGCCATTTTATTGTGCGGGGCTATCTTCGCATCTCATCCGGGAGGCCCGCTTTCTTATGTGGTTTTCATTATTATCATCTTCCTGGCGCTGGCGCTGGGGATCCTGGGGGTCATCCCAATCGGCGGGGCTGATATGCCGGTAGTCATTGCCCTGCTGAATAGCTACTCCGGTCTGGCAGCCAGCGCTGCCGGTTTTATCATTCTCAACAATGTTCTCATCGTTGCCGGGGCCCTGGTGGGGGCCAGTGGTCTGATTTTAACCGGTATCATGTGCAAAGCCATGAACCGTTCGCTTGCCAATGTCCTTTTTGGCGGATTGCAGTCCGCCGTCAGCAAAGAAGGCAGCGGCGAAGTTCAAGGAGAACCGCATCCGATCAGCCCGGAAGACGCCTATTATGTCCTGGAAGCCGCCCGGTCTGTGGTTTTTGTTCCGGGTTATGGTATGGCCGTGGCCCAGGCGCAACATGCGGTCCGGGAGCTTGGCGATCTTCTGGAAGACAACGGTGCCGAGGTCCGTTATGCGATTCACCCGGTGGCCGGCCGAATGCCGGGGCACATGAACGTTCTGCTGGCCGAAGCCAATGTTGTTTACGAACAACTGGCGGAAATGGATAGTGTCAACCCGATAATGGAATCCATTGACGTCTGTGTCGTCATCGGCGCCAATGATGTTGTCAACCCGGCCGCCAGAGAAATCGCTTCAAGCCCGATTTACGGCATGCCGGTGATCAATGCCGATAAGGCCAAGACGGTAATCGTACTTAAACGCTCCATGGCCGCCGGTTTTGCCGGCGTGGACAATCCTCTCTTTGTCAAACAAAATGCACGCATGCTCTTCGGCGACGCCAAAGCCTCGCTGCAGCAGCTGGTCGCAGAATTCAAAGAAGCCTGACAGCCGGGAACCGGCTGTCAGGCTTCAGGTGTCAGGTTTCGGGTGTCAGGTGTCAGAGAGGTCCGACGAAAGAAGACAGAAGGCAAAAACAGGAGGATGTAATAACCTATCTGACCTCTGATTTCAGTCCCCCATCATCTGTTTGCTGACACCTGAATACTGACACCTGAAACCTGAAAAATTGAGTGAGGACTATGAACGACAAAATAAAGCGAATTGCGGATAGCATAAAGCAGGGCGGTAAAAACATCGTATTCACCGGCGCCGGTATTTCCACCGAAAGCGGGATACCTGATTTCAGAAGCCAGGGCGGCATCTGGGACAAATTCCGTCCGGTCTATTTTGACGAATTTATGAGTTCGAAAGACGCGCGTGTGGAGTACTGGCAGCGCTGGGCAGAACTCTATACAGGCATCATCCGGGCCAAACCCAATGCCGGACATTTAGCTATCGCCCGGCTTTACCGGATGGGACTGCTTCAAGCCGTGATCACCCAGAATGTGGACGGGCTGCACCAGGAATCCGGTCTTGCGGATGAAAACGTAATTGAGCTTCACGGCAATACCCGTCGGATCCGTTGTATGAGTTGCCACAAAATGACTTCTACTGAGGAAACCCAAAAGCGGCTGGATTCCGGTGACCGGGCTCCGGAATGTGAATGCGGCGGTTTTTTAAAACCGGATACGATTTCATTTGGCCAGGCTATGCCGGTGACCGAAGTCGAAAAATCGACTTCCCTTTCGCAAACATGCGATTTCTTCCTGGTGGTGGGATCAACCTTGCTGGTTCAACCGGCAGCGCATATGCCGATATACGCCAGACAAAATGGCGCCTTTCTGGCCATCATCAATCTCTCGGAGACACCCTGCGATGAAATGTGCGATGTGCTCATTCGGGGAAAAGCCGGTGAGGTGCTGCAGAAGATTGTCGAAGAGGTAAAAAGGACTTGATATTGGGTATTGGATATTCGGCATTGGTAAAATTTGATGAGAAAGGGCGCAGAGTGCTGGTTAAATTGGCCACAGACCCACACAGACACACACTAACCTTTTGTCCGGCTGACTTTGGCCGAACAAAAACAGTCAATCGCTTCGCGATTCAAATAAACATGTGCTCAATTAACCTTATGAAATACCTTATAAATGTATCTATCCGAAAATAGAACCTAAAAGGTTTTGTACTGTTGCCCGCAGGGCATACAGTTTTTCCTCGGGCAGAGTCGCCCGAGGAAAAGATTTGTCTGTGTGAGTCTGTGTGGGTCCGTGGCTAATGAAATTCAGAGATCGATCAGCGGACTTTGAGATTATCGATGACTTTGACGGTTCCGTCGGTGCTGCGCGAGAGTGCAATCGCCCGTTCCTTCTGATACTTGCTGCCGACGACCCCTGTGAGGGTGACGACGCCCAGATAGACGTCGACATCGATATTGAGAGAACGGACTTCGGGTTCGGCAATCAATTTGGCTTTGATTTTATTGCTGATCAGATTGTCATCCAGGATGTCGCCGTAGCTCCTTTCGCCAATCTGCAGATTATTGGTGACCGATTTTACACCGGCTACACCCCGGGCGATTTGTACTGCACGGGAGGATTCTTTGCGGGTACCGACCACACCGGTAAGCGTGACGTGCCCGCCGATGGTGTCGATGTCAATTTGCCGGGCTTTAACGATATCGTCCTTAACCATCTCATGGTTAATCCGGGTTGTAATCGTCGAATCATCCACCATGCGTCCAACCGGATTTTCGCCGGCCTTATTTGTGCCGGCGCAGCCCGAAAATACAAACAAAAAGGCGATAAACCAAATTAAATACGTTTTCATCTTTCAGGCTCCTTTGTGAGATTAAATTCAGTTAAAAGATATGCAAAAATTATACAAAATTCCATTTTAGAAATAAATTTATTAATTTCAGGTTGTTATCTAGACATGTCTGCGCCAGAAATTAAAAGGTGCGTGCAAAAAATGTCACATTATGTTCATTAGCGTGTCAAAATATCAGATATTCTGAGGTGAATCTTTATGAAAATCGTAAATAATCTTCATGCCTTTATATGGCAGTCTATGACGGCCAACAATTGCAATGCCTATTTTATCGACGGCCCCACCCGGGTGCTGATCGATCCCGGTCATCGGGCCTTGTTCGAACATGTTGAACGGGGACTAAGGGATCTGGGATTAAAAGCCGACGATATCGATCTGATCATCTGCACCCACGCACACCCGGACCATCTTGAAGGCGTGCAATTATTCAAACAAAAATCGGTTCTATTTACCCTGCATGAAACCGAATGGCATTGGGCCAAAACCGCCGGCAATCAGATGAGTGCTGCCTTTGGGATCGATATTGAGGCGTTTACACCGGACTTTTTTCTTAAAGAAGGCCAGCTTTCGCTGGATGGTCTTGAATTGCAGGTTTTCCATACCCCGGGCCACTCGCCCGGTTCGATCTGTCTCTACTGGCCGCTGCAAAAAGCACTCTTTAGCGGCGACCTGATTTTCAAAGAGGGCCTGGGGCGCACCGATTTGCCCGGCGGCGATGGTGCCACCATAAAAGAAAGCATTAAGCGCATGGCCCAATTGGATGCGGAGTTGCTGCTGTCCGGACACGGGGAAATCTTGTCCGGTGCCGGGGAAGTCAAGTCAAACTTTGACCAAATTGAAGATTTCTGGTTCCGGTATGTATAGATTCAGGCCACTCAATAAAAACAAAGATCTTGGGCTTTAGAGCCTTTTGAAATAATTTCTAAAGAATTAACTGATGCCAGATGAATCCGGCCGCTCCGGCAGCCGCAATGACCGTCATGATGCTCACCTTGAACCATTGAATCGCAATAAAGGCAGCTAAACCGATGACAGCGGAAAACCAGTCGAAACCGCCACCGGCAGGCATGAGCACCTGCAGCCCGAACCAAACGGCCAGATTCAAAACGACACCGACCACCGCTGCGGTGATACTGGATAGGGCAGCAGAGAGAGTCGCATTATCGCGGAACTTTTCGATGTAAGGCCCTCCCAGGAAAATAAACAGAAAACACGGTAAAAACGTAAAATAAGTGGCCACCAGCGAGCCCACCAGCCCACCGACAATCGGGCTCCAGCCTGTAGCCTGATTCCAGCCGGCCATAAAGCCGACAAATTGCACCACCATGATCAGCGGGCCGGGGGTGGTTTCGGCCAGCCCCAGTCCATCGATCATTTGCGGGCCCGTCAGCCAGGCATATTGCTCAACACCGGCCTGGGCGATATAGGCTAAAACGGCATAGGCGCCTCCGAAGGTTAAAAAAGCGGCTTTGGTAAAAAACAGGGCCTCGGTGTAAAATACCCGCTGGGGAAACAAAGCATACAGTGCCACCACCGGTATCAGCCCTAGCAGAACAAATACAGCCACCAGCAGTATATTCCGGCCGGTGGATGGATTGATGTGGCACACCTCCGGATCTTCGCAAATCTGCACATAGCCCGCGTCAAAATCCGCGGCATTTTTGCCTTGGATGACATCAAATTTAGCCGGCAGGACAAAACGGCCGCCCAGCCCGATCAGACCGGCCCCTATAACGATCAACGGAAAGGGGACTTTGAGCATAAAAATCGAGATAAACGACAGGGCCGCAATGGCGACCATAATCCCATTTTTAAGGGCTTTTTTACCGATTTTGATGACCGCTGCCACGACGATGGCCATGATGGCTGCCTTCAGGCCGCTGAAAACAGAGGCCACCCAGGGAACGGTGCCGTAGGCGGCATAGGTGTAGCTCAAGGCAAACAGAATAAAGATCGACGGAATCACGAAAAATGCTCCGGCCACGACGCCGCCGGGGATCCGGTGCAGCAGCCAGCCGATATAAATGGCCAACTGCTGGGCTTCAGGGCCGGGCAGCAGCATGCAATAGTTGAGCGCATTTAAAAACCGCTCGTTGCTGACCCATTTTTTTTGACCCACCAGCTCGTGGTGCATGATCGAGATCTGCCCGGCCGGCCCGCCAAAGCTGATAAAGCCGAGCTTGACCCAGAATTTAAAGGCCCCGCGAAACGACGGATGCGCCACTGTTGGCTGCCCGGTCTCCTCAGTTTCGGCTTTCAAATTATTTTCAGCAGTCTCTAAATTCACAGTCGACCTCAATAACAGGTTATGGGTCAATGGCACGTTCACGCTTCAATACGGTTTTGCAGATATCGGCAATAGATTAAAGTAACCATCTGAAGCGAAATGAAAAGAGCATCAGCCATAGAGGCCGGCTTCAAACTAAAAGCGAACACCGCGCGATGATTATTTGCCGGGTCTTTTTTTAAAGGTCTCGATTCGTTCTGAAAACAATTTGGTGCAAGTCGGACAATAGGTATGGTGAGATTTGGTGTCGATGTGGCTGGCAGTGCGCTTGTGGATATGCTCTAAAAATTTGGGAGTTGCGAACAGCTTGCCGCATCCTTCACAGCGCTCCAGCGGATGCTGGCCAATGATGTCATCCCGGATCGATATGGTTCTGGTCTTGTCAGAATCAACCACCCTGATCACATCAGTCGGGCAAATATTAGCGCAGGTCATGCAGCCGATGCAGCGGCCTTCTATGGGTACCACAAAATTGAGCCCATCGCGTTCTTCCATTTTCAAGGCAGCAGGCCCCACGATCTCCTTGCACACCCGGATACACAGGCGGCAGCGCACGCAACCATCCGGCGGCGGGCCCGGATCGATATCGTAGGCTTTGGCCAGATCGATAATCGTTTTGGCCTGGGGCGCCATATTCAACAGGTTTCGAAAGGCCCGCTTACGGGCACGCTGAACCATTTCTCCCTGGGTTTTGACAACTAATCCATCTTTTGCCTTCAGAATACAGGACAGCATGGTGACCTGCCGGCCCGTTGACCTGCCAGCCACTTCCACGGCGCACAAGCGGCAGGAACCCGAAGGCCTGAGTGACGGATGGAAGCACAGGGTCGGAATCGCGATCTGGTTGATTCGGGCCACTTCAAGGACGCTCATGTCCTTTTCGGCCTCATATTCACGATCATCGATAATAATTTTGCTCATTTTTGGTCCTCATATGACAACCCTTATCTGGTTTTCGAAGTCCACACCCATAGAAGGGTCCTAATCTAATCCTGCCCTGCGTGATGCAGGTCCTCAATGTATTCTCTCAGGTGATGAAGCTCGTCTGTGAGCATATTGATCTGGTGTTCGAAGAGGTCAGCCAGCGTCAGCAACCCGATAATTTTATCGTCTTTGATGACCGGCATGTGTTTGATATCGGCCTGAATCATCATGGACATAACACGGCTGACGTCATCATCTATTTGGGCTATCAGCAATTTAGGCGTCATCGCATCTTTCAGGCGGATATCTGAAAATGCAGCAGTTTTATCTCGAATGTGGGCCCGGAAGACATCCCGTTCAGCGAATATGCCCACCGGATGGTCGGCATCGGTGATGATTAGGGCGCTGGCTTTTTGTGCGGTCATCAGATTGATGGCATCGTCTACGCTTTTATCGCTGCTCAGCGCGTAAACCGGACGAGGTTTGTGTCGCAATAATTCATGCACTTTCATGGATCGATAACTTACAGATTTAGTCGACCTTTAGCGTTGGCTTTTGTCATTCTTTAAGTAGACGAATGCAATCCTGAGGGAAGCGGTGGGTTCCCTTGCCCTCCAAACTCACTTCTACCAGGGCGTCCGGATCATTGATCGTGCTGTCCGGGTCGGTGATGATACCGTGCAGGCCCACGTATGCGTCCATGTAATCTTCCCAGCTTTCATCATCCGAGCGCCGGTATATTTCTACTTTTTGGCCGCGATGAAGAACCATTTATGATACCTTTTTATTTTTCGATAATTGATTGTGCTGATTTGCCACATTTACCCTGAACATTTTAGACCGGTGCATCATCGGTGCTGGATCTTGCCGTCGATTTCCTGGCGCACTGCTCGCAAAGGAGACGATCATCTGCAATTCGGGCCACAGTCTGAGTACGCTGTTTAACAAAATCAAGATAGCGTGCCGGTCCCAGGATAGCGCCGCACATCTCGCAGTGCAGCAGCTTTTTACGATTGAGGATCGTGCCGCAAAGCGACAGCACCCGTTCATCATTTCGGTCCTCCATCCGCATAGCACCGGTCGGACAATTGGTAGCGCAGGCACCGCACAGAATACAGCGCTCCTCGGTTACCCTATAGTCGGTTGCGACCGGATGGTCAAAGTCAAAATAGCCCATTTGAAGTGCATCCACCCCCATTTTGTCGCGGCAGATCTCGACACATTTCCCGCAGCGTAGACAGATGTCGCAGCGCAAACAGCGGCGCGCTTCCTCGCGCGCCATGTTTTCCGAGTAACCCAGTTCGACCTGCTGAAAGGTAGTGCGTCGCCGGTCGATGTTGAGCAGCGGCATACCGGGCCGTTTCAGGGTCATTTTGGTGGCCGCAGGCACCTGCAGCCATTCGATGCGTCCTCGGCGGCTGGGGACTGGCGGCATTTTCGGCTGAGGAATGCCGGACAGATATCGATGGATGGATTCTGCCGCCCGTTTACCACCGCCGATGGCTTCGATAACCGTGGCAGGCCCGGTAGCGGCGTCACCGGCAGCAAAAATACCTTCCTCGCCGGTTTCTGCAGTTATTGTATTGACCTGAATGGTTTTGCGTCGGGTCCAATCCAGTCCGGCCACAGATTCCAGACTGGCGGCATCCACCTGCTGGCCGATAGCCGGAATCACAGCATCAGCTTTGATGACATATTCACTGCCGTCGATGGCTTTCGGAAACTTACGATCCTGTCCCTTGATGGTCACTAATTTGGCCCGCAGGCATTTGAGACCTTCGAGCTGGCCCTGGCTGCCAACAATCTGTAAAGGAATGTTTAAAAATTCGAATCGGACACCCTCTTCTTCGGCCTGCTCGACCTCCTCAATGTCGGCTGGCATTTCCGCGCGCGTGCGCCGATAAGCCAAAACAACGGATTCACAACCCAGGCGCAGACATGTCCGGGCGGCATCGATGGCCACATTGCCCCCGCCGATAACGATGACGGTCTTTCCGGGTGGCTGGTGATCGCCCAGGGCTACCTTTCGTAAAAAATCGACCGCCTCAATGACCTGTGGGAAATCCTTCTCGCCGGGGATATTCAATTGAAATGACAAATGCGCGCCGATGGCAAAGAAAAAAGCATCAAAACCTTTCTGTTTTAATTGATCAAATTTGATATCGGTCCCGAAACGTGTGTTAAAGCTGAATTCAACCCCTAAATTGCGCAGCATTTCGACTTCGCGGTCAATAATTTCGCGCGGCAAGCGGTAGCGGGGAATTCCCAGCAACAGCATACCACCGGCCACCGGGTGTTGTTCGATGACGCGAACACCATATCCTTTCAGGGCCAGATAGTAAGCAGCGCTCAGGCCGCCGGGGCCGGCACCGATCACAGCGACCTTTTTGTTTTTGGCAGGCTCCGTTGCCGGGTTGCGATAACTGCCTTCCGACATGGCGCGCTCGGCTGCGAACCCTTTAAGATTTTTGATGGCGATCGACGTGTCGATCCGGCCCCGCACACACATAAACTCACAGGGGCGGGTGCATACCAGCCCGCATACCCAGGGGAAAGGGCAGTCTTTACGGATGACATCGATGGCTTCGGCATCGCGTCCCAAACCGATCAAGGTGACATAGCTGGGGATATCCAGCCCGGCCGGGCAGGTCATTTGGCACGGCGCCGGTGCAAGTTTAACACATTCGCCTGTGGGACAGTTGTGAGTTTCAATATGACTGATAAAAATTTCCCGATTACGTGAAACAGCCGATTCAAGAAATTCGGCAACCTCGCGGCATGCATCATCGGTGCACTCGGCTTTCAACTGCTGCAATTTGGCATCAACGGCCGGAAGATGCTCGGCACCGGCATTGCCCCAGGCGATGTCATTGATAAGTGTTCTGATTTCTTCTGCAATCCATCGATTGCGGGGAGTTTTTAACCGACCCGAATCGATCATTTCAGCGAGCGTTGTGTCCGTATCATGGACAGCACA
>JASFIU010000092.1:0-11967 GCA_050122495.1 Desulfobacterales bacterium
TAAATCCTTATCCTGCAATATTTTTAAGGGTAAAAAACGCTTTATTTTTTCGACCCGAAGCGGCTGCTCCCGTTGCCGTAGATAAGGATAAACCAGAGCCGGAATCCGGGTAACCAGCAGGTTCATGCAGGTATTGTATCCGGCCAGACTGACGGAAACATCCGCCGCTGATAAATATTCAAGAAATCGTTTGGTAAAGCGTCGGACGCGAATCCGTTGGGTGGAATGGGCCGACAATTTCTTGAATTCGCCATTGTCCCGAAACGGACCGGTAAACATTTCAAGTCGGACCGGCTGTGAATTCGCCAGCTGGTGCGCCGCTTCGATGACATTACGTAAAAGCAAATATCCTGATCGACCACCGCCGGCACTGGCCACAATGAGTTTCTCCTGTCCGGCGACGGCCAGCTCCTGGCGCAGCTTTTTGCCGGCCGCCGGTTTTACTTTTGGCGATACAAAACCACTGTAAAAAATCGGTATGGGAATGTCATTCACGCGGCTGAAGGTCTCATCAAGGGGCATTACCGCCGGATCCGAATGAATCAGCAACAGATCAAAATGGGCATTTAAATGATCCAAGACCCGCTCTTCATAGGCCTTCGGATCCCTTTTCTCCACCAGAATATCACGCAAACTGCAAACGACTTTGATTTTTCCGAATCGGCCCTGTTGAATCGAATCGAGCAAGGGCTGAAGCTCAAATCCGAATATGGTGCGCCCGAACGGGTACAGCTCGATGATAAAAAGATCCGGTTTAAACGTCTGAAACAAAGATAATAAAATCTTTTTACGCTTTTTCTGAATATCTTCGATCGTTTTATCCGGGTCGTCCGGTATTAAGGTGGTAAACTGTTCATCCATGTAAAGTCCCGGAAGGCGAACAAGCCTGACATGCGCGGGAAGCGTGACGTCAACCTCCCGGCCCCCGACCACCAGGATCACCTCATGATCCGAAAGGGCCCGGGCCACTTCAAGACTGCGAAACAGGTGCCCCATCCCCCAGACGTATTGGCAGTAAAAGATAATTTTCATCGTTTCATTAAGCTAAACCAGATCCTTAAAATTAACCAATCGAATTTTTTTAGATCCCTTTAAGGTTTTTAAGAGAATCTCAAGAAAATCAAAGGCGGCCGTATTCATCTTCTGATGATGAAGCATAATCCCGCATCGCCCTGAAGATATATCCTTTTCCAGGACTTTAAAAAGACGGTTCCAGCCGGAAGCCGGGTCCGGATCTTTACGCGTGTGAAGGTCAACATCAACGCAAAGATCGGGTAATTTCCTCCCGGGGGACGCAGGCAATGCGCCATAGTTCCGCGAGACGGCAAGATAGCGGCATTCCTGAAGCAGCCTTAATGTGTTTTGATCGCAGCGGTTCCAGGGCGGTGTGAATACCGGATAAAACTGGTTTCCCAAAATATTTTCCAGGCGGCGTTTGCCTTTTAAAAGATCGTGTTTGAGCTCGGAATAGAGACGCGCCGGTCCGAATTCCTGATTTTTACCGGCGGTTTCGTGGTTGGCATGACGCCACCCGTGCTGGTGCCAGCACCAGAGCGGTGCGGAACGCACCCCCGTATTCTTTAAAGAATTCCAGCGTTCCTGCGTAAGCCAGGCCGGCACCACCGCAAGAGATAAGGGCGTCCGATAATGCGAAAACAATTCCATCAACCGGGAGAACGCTTTTCCCGGAACCGCCACATCATCGGCCCGAAAATAGATGCAGGCCGGCTCGGTGCTGCTAAGATAGTTGCAGGCATCCCGGATACAGGCTTCAATCCGGGCGGCTAAATTTGATGGCGGCTGCCGCCATATCGAAGAGATAAAGGATTTCACGGGTTTTTCAGGTTCCTGTTTATCCAGCTTTCCAGCCATTGAGCCGTAAAAATGGCGCCGTTCAAATCAATATGGGTTTTGCCGGAATCTGCCCGGGTCAGTGCCTGAACGATTATGCCGGCAAGATCACCGGGGTTGAGGTCTTGATCGTTGATCAGTTCCAGGGCGCCCCGATCCGCCAGCCGTTCGGCCCGCAGCCGTTGCTCACGATTGGCGTCAAAGGGCCATACCAAAGCGGGTACGTCTGCGGCCAAAATATTCATGGTGGTATTGTACCCGGCCATACTGACCGATAGATCCGCGGCTGCCAGGTACGATAAAAAATCGGATGTAAATTTGTCGATTCGAATCCGTTTGCTCTTTATTAAATCCCTTAAATCATTAAACTCATGTTCCGCCATATACGGTCCGGTGAAAACATACAGATAGGGCGTGCCGTCAATTCTTAAATCACGAAAGGCTTTAATGGCAGATTCAAGAACCGGTTTGCCCACACTGCCGCCGCCGGCACTGGCAACGATCATGACATCGTCTTGGCCAATTCCCAGCTGCTTACGAATCCGCGACCTGGCATTATCCAGGGGCTGTGGGGCGATATATCCGGTATGAATAACCGGAATCCGGATTTCATCAAATCGCGAAAACGTTTCTTTGAGGGTGATCAAATGCGGATCGGAATGCACCAGCACCGCATCAAAAAATGTGTTCAGCCTTTCAAGTGCGCGCCGCTCATGTTTTGGTTTTTCCTTTTCGACGAGAATATCCCGTACGCTGCTGATGACGCCGCAAGGTGCAATCCGGTTGCTGCGAATGGCCTCAAGGGCCGGGTCAAGCTCAAACCGAAAGGCCTGGCGGCCGAATGGAAAGAGTTCCAGAAAAAAAATGTCCGGCCTTTCCTTTTGGATAACCGCCAGCAGTTTTTTTTGCCGCTTTTTTTTGATTTGATGCAGCGATACGGATTTATCCGAGCTATAAAGCCCTTTAAATTCGCGGTCCATCTTCAACCCGGGAAGTTTTACCACCGTGACATGCGCTGGTAATTTTGTTTCGATTTGGGGCCCGCCGGTGACCAGAATCACTTCATGTCCAACCAGCGCCCTGCATATTTCACGGGCTCTGAACAAATGCCCGACCCCGAGTACATGCTGGCAGTAGAAAATTATCTTCATAGGTGATTGGGCCCCTTTTATAATTCCTGAATCCCTAAATCCCTCAATCCCTAAATCCCTCAATCCCTGAATCCCTAAATTTTTTTCCCTAAATACCTAAGATTACGCGCCTTTATTGTCAACAGTTTGTTACATCTTCCTTCAGGGCCCAATCTCTGGTATAGATGATGAAATAAAACGTTACGCGTTTCGCGTTGCGGGTTACGGGTTACGGGTTAAAAATGACGACCTATACTCTGCAGTGTATGACTCGCAACCCGCAACACGCAACAACGAATGAACCCAACACTCCAAAAAAAAGAATAAATTGAAAAAAGATCAGATTAGAATAAAAACGATCAAGCTCGGTGATCTTAACGATTTTGCAGGCGACATCTGTGCAGATCCTTCGTATGAAAAAGTGGCACCGATTTCTTTGATGCGGGCGGCGTCTCAATCGAACAATCCTTACGGCCGTCCGGAAGATGTCGTTTTGTACGTGGCCTTTAGCGGAAACCAATGTGTCGGATATCACGGATTGCTGCCGGCCGTTTTCAGCCACGGAGATCATCTGGATAGCGTCTATTGGGCGACCACCTTCTACGTGGCCCCTGAATACAGGGGGCGGGGGATCGGGAAATGTCTTTTAGAAGAAATTAAAAATGCCAGAGTTGATTTTTTCGTAACCCAAATGACGGAAAGCGCCGAACGCACCTACAAAAGTGCCGGTTATCAGGATATCGGCGCCCTTGACTATTTTCAGTTACGCGTGGATAGATTAGATTTTCCCGCCAGATTTTTCGATGCATTCACCCGTCTTTTTCGAAAAAAGAGCCCCGACCCAAAGGGCCTGTCTGCAAGCCTGAAACAAGCCCTTTACCGGTTAATTAAAAAAACATTTTATCGTATCGCCCTAAACAAAAGTCACCACCACCCGCATCGGTTTTCCTGGAAAGTTGTGGATCAAATTAATGAATCCCTGTGGGGTGATTTGAACAGGCATCCGAACGAGCCTGGATTTTTTCGCGGCGCAGCAGCAGTCAACTGGATGCTAAAATATCCCTGGGTGGTTTCCAGAAGCGACAAAAGAACCGACATGCCGAATTATTATTTTTCAGGCGTCCGTGAAATCTTCCAGTATGTCGCCGTTGAGATAAGTTCGCCTGGCGGGAGAACACCAAGGGGTTTCCTGGTTTTATCAATTTCACATAAAAAGGAAAAAACCAGGGTTAAAGTTTTAGACTTTCACTTCAATGACCCAGCGAATTGTGAAATTGCCGCTTACCTAGCACTCAAGTATGCAAAAGCTTTTCTCGCGGACCGCATCGAATACCCCGGCAGTTTAAAAATCTATTTTAAAAAGACCTTCGGGTTTAAGAAACTGACAAAAAAACAAAGCCGTACATACATATTTTACCCTGGAAAGCGCCCCAGCCCGCTTGCCAAACATAAGGACGGAATTGTATTCAACTTTTGTGATGGAGATACGGCATTCACTTGAGCTGCAAAGCATTAATTTTTTCGATTCGGAGTGAGCTATTACTGAAGATGAGCCAATGCAGGTGGTAGGATTTTAATAGCGGCGGTTCATCGGGCAAAAAACGGCGGCCGGATAAGTGATAAATCAGACTTTTGATCACGCCTTCGTGGGTGACGATCAAAATGGTGTCCCCGCACCACCGATTGGCGGCGTCGTTCAGTGCGCTGTGGCTTCGGTGCCACACACTCAGACGATCCTCTCCGTCCGGCGGACAAAATTTCCAACCCCGCATCAGCTTCTCCCGCAACCGGTTGGTTACGTCAGCTTCGATATGGTTAATAATTCGGCCTGTCCACCGCCCCCAGTCCTGTTCTCTGAGCCGCGGGTCGGATTCAATCTGAGCCTGGAGGTGGCCGTTTATGGTCTTGGCAGTTTCAACGGCGCGACCGGAATCGCTCGTGAGAATGCGATCCCATGAGAACCGGCTTAAGCGCTGTCCCCAACGAGCGGCATCCTGCTTTCCTTTGGCCGTAAGCGCAGAGTCGCTTTGCCCTTGAATTCTTTTTTCGCGATTCCATAAAGTTTCGGCGTGGCGCACCAGGCCGAAGCGGGTGATCGTCATGTCTTTCATCATTTATAAGCTTTGTAAATCTTGCATAAAATTTATGTTATTTATTGGTTATCAAAAGAGAGAAGATTTCGGATTTTGGATTGCGGATTTTGATACAATATCTAAAACATCCAAAATCAACTCTGCCTTATTAAAGATTGAAGCTTGGTTTCCATTTTCTGATAATTCTTGCTTAAATCATGAGAATCACGAATATGGGATTGGGCCGCTCGACCCATTTGCTGACGCAGATCTTTATTGTCTAAAAGCCGCTCGATGGCATCTGCAAATGGCCGGGCCGCATACATCGGCACCAACAGCCCTGTGCGGCCATCCTGAACCGCTTCGGGAACTCCGGCATTATCAAAAGCAACCACCGGCAGACCACAGGACTGGGCTTCAAGAAAAACCATCCCCAATGATTCCTGGATCCCGGGGAAGACAAACACATCAGATGCGCTGTAATAACGGAACATTTCGGAACGGGGGATCTTTCCTGTAAAATGAAATCGCTCCGGTAATTGCGCCTGGGCCAGACGCTGGAGTTTGTCCCTTTCCCGGCCATCGCCGGCAATAACCAGGCGCAGGCGATGCCCGCGGCGAACCAGCTCACCACAGGCCCGAATCACCCAGATCAGGCCTTCGGTTTTAACATCCGAGCGGAACATGGCCGCGGAAAAAACCACCGGTTCATCCCCGCTGTTCCACTGTGCACGCAGTGCCTGCCGGGCATTGAGATCAAAACAAAATTGATCCGGATGAATTCCAGGCGCTAAATAGCTGATGCTTCGATTGGGCAAAAGCCGTTTGAGGTTCAGCCAGTCAACGGTTTTATTGACGAACACATGCCGGGCGGAACGCAGGACGGACCTGTTTAAATAAAATCCGGGCCAGGTTTTCAGTTTGCGCCTGCGCTTGGTTGAATAGATGCCCTGAAATATAACATACGGAAGGGTCAACTTGCTTGAAATATACGGACCCAGCAAATCCGGTGCTTTATAATAGGTGTGATAGGTAAACCACAGATCATAATTGTCTTTCAGAAACCGGCGAACGATCCTTCTTTTTTCAAGAATTAATTTGGGCCAAAGCCAAGGTTTCCAGTAGATCCAGCGGCAGCGCAGGGAGCTGGCCGTGTCGACCTGATGGCCCTGTTTTTTCAGGTAGTCCACAATTTCAGTCGCCGTCACCCAATCACCGGAAGGGTGAGCGTGATCAAGTGGTTTGAAAGGAGCGTAGAATAAAATATTCATATTTCAGATTTTTTTTAGATTTCAGATTGCGGATTGCGGATTGCGGATTGTAAATTTAATGAATTACGATCATCTAATTTTTTAAGCGCAAGATTCTTAAACGCTGCAATTTGATTCCGATAAATATCCGCTATCTCATGTATTAGGACCTTATTATCAAAATGTTGCATCACACGCTGCCGGGCGGCCGGTATGACGCGGGTTCGAAGCGCGGTGTCGGTCAGCAGTCTGACCATGGCGTCCGCCAGCTGTTGCGGTTGACCGGGTTGCACCAGAAGCCCTGTTTTTTCGGTTTCGACAAGCTCGGGAATAGCGGAAATAGCGGTTGCCACCACCGGTACGCCCATGGCCATGCTTTCCAGCAGGACGTTGGGGATGCCATCCCGGTCGCCGTTGGCGGCCACCTCACACCCCAGCACAAACAGATGGGCCCGTTTATAGTGGTCCAGGACCACATCGTGCGGTTGAGTGCCCAACCAGCGGGTATGCGTTTCGAGGTCCAGGCGTTTTATAAGCTCTAAAACTTTTTGCCGATCCTCTCCATCACCGATGAGGATATGCTCAAACGGAATTTCCTTTGCACGCAGCTCCTGGAGCGCCCTGTAAACGGTCGGCAGCCCTTTTTTGGCGATAAGGCGGGCTACGGTGAGGATTTGAAACGGCTTTGTGGGCATTTGAGGGGCCGCCGGGTCAAGTGAAAACAGATCGGTATCAATACCGTGATAGACGCGCGAAATCGAATCCGGCTCACCATCATAAAGCCGGCTTAAATGACGTCGGTTGTAGTCCGTGCAGGTTATGACAAATCGTGCCATCGCCAGCTTTTCTCTTAATTGCCTGGGATCTGAGGTATAAATATCTTTCGCGTGCCCTGTGAAGCTGAACGGCAACCCGCTCAGTAAGCTAGTAAACATGGCCACCGAGGTCGGCGAATGGGCAAAGTGGGCATGCAGATGGGTTATCGCTCGCCCCGGAAGCAAATGATGGACCAGGTAGCCCGCCTGGAATAAATGCTTGATGGTGGCCGATTTTCGGGTCCTTAAAAATCGTTGAACCGCGATTTTTAAAGCCCTGGCATAGACAGCCGGTTTTTGCAGCGCCAGCAAAAAATTGTGATAGACCAGGCGCGGCAAAGGTCTCAATAGGGTCTCGGGCAGGTAATCGACCTCGGCCTGAATCCGGCTGACGCTTTCATGGGTGAAGGTTTCCCGTGGCTGGCGCATGGAAAATAAATGGATGGAAAAACCCAATTTTTCCAGTAAAAGGATTTCATTGGAAATAAAGGTCTCGGAAATTCGGGGGTAGCCTTTCAGGATCATTCCCAAAAGGGGTTTGGTGGGTGACCTCATGATTTTGGCGGCCTGAAGTCGCGCAGGCGCTGCTGCATGGTCTCGATTCCGGTCAGCCGAAATTGCGAAATGGCCTCCAGATAAGGCTCGGGGGTTTCCAGGAGCGCCAGGATCTTCTTTTCTAAAATTTGCGGTGTAAATTCCGCCCAGGGGATATAGTCAACCAGGTTCTGACGTTTAAACGCCTGGGCCCGGATCATCTGCTCTTTACGGGGTTTCTCCCGCGGAATTACCAGACTGGGCGTCCCTTGACTGAGAATTTCACAGAGGGTGTTGTAGCCGCCCATGGTCACAACCAGATCGGCGGCCGCAAATATTTTTTCCATCTGCCGATAGAAGTGATAGGTGCGCACCCCAAGTTTGCGGGTGCGTTTAAAAATTTTTCTGCGCTTATTTTTGGGCATAAATGGACCGGTAATCAATACACTCTTAAACGGCATAATTTCCGGGGCCGATTCGAGCATGCTGACATAATTTCGCATAACCGTATACCCGTCTCCACCACCGCCGGTTGTCACCACAACCAGTTTTTCCTCGGGTTGGACGCCGAGCTCTTTGCGCATATTGCGCACCGCGTCTTTGCCGGGAATTTTACGCGGGATATATCCCGTAAAGTGGATCTTGCGGCTGATCGATTCGTATAGCTCATATTCAACAATCGGGTTATAAAACTCCTGAATGCCGTAAACCCATATTTCCGCATACAAGCTTTCCAGGATTTTATACACGCCTTTATCCGTCCAGTCTTTTTTAACCGTGGCCGCATCATCCATAATATCTCGGAGTCCAAGGATAGCGCGTGTCTGGGGACGGCTTCGCTGCAGCCACTTGAGTGTCGGCAACACCTCTTTACGCAATCCGAGCGGTTCTTTGTCCACAATGAAAAGCTGCGGTTGAAAAGTTTTCGCGGTGGCCGTGATGATGTTCTTGCGGATATCCAGTGCGTGCCTGGCGTTAATTTTGATTGAAAGCGGCAGGTACTCTTCGCTTGTTTTTTTAATCATTCCCGGTATGCGCACAAAATCGATCTGCTCTGGAAACGAAAAACGCCCCGCGATTGGGGATCCGGTCAGGATCAGGATATTGATGCGCGGTGCCAGCAAATGGGCGGCGATCGCCATGGTTCTGCGGATGTGCCCGAGACCATAACTGTCATGGGAATACATCAAAATATTATAGGTCGAATTGCGCGCCATCCACGCTCCCGGTCAAATTATAATTAAATTCAATGCGTTATGCGCCTATCAAGATCTTTAAAAACCCGATACCCGCTGCTAAACTGTCTTCTGACGCTGAGGCGCCTAGAAGGTCAATTACAAATATATAAATATAGAAGAACCGGTCTATTTTTGTCAAGAAATGGGTTTGAGAATCCCAAGCTTTCATTCACTGGATCAATTTGTTATAAAGTGGCTTTCAGACTAAAATTGAATTATATTAACTTAGTTCGCTT
Organism: Desulfobacterales bacterium; assembly: GCA_050122495.1. Taxonomy (GTDB): domain Bacteria; phylum Desulfobacterota; class Desulfobacteria; order Desulfobacterales; family JAHEIW01; genus JAHEIW01. The sequence continues at coordinate 9,127 of JASFIU010000092.1, forward strand.
CACTTACGTTTGGAATGACGGAAAGGGAACATATCATGGTAGATTCAGATGCCCGCCCGATACCTCAGTTCCAGAATTGGCAAGTCTGGCCGGGCTCTTTTGAAAACCCGCCGGTGGACGGCAATTTTCCGGCGCCCCGCTCGGGTCGATTTGCGATTTTAAAATCAACGCCGATTGCGTCGATGGGGTCCTGTTTTGCGCGCGAAATAAAACGCCGACTCATTCAGCGCGATTATCATTACATTACGAATGAAACCAATCACCCCGCATCCCTGCATGCCAGTGCGGCCTGGGAGCGGGTTTACAGCACCCATTGCATGCGTCAGATTTTTGAGTACACATTTGAACACTGGAAGCCGGATTTGCGATGGTGGATCGCGCCGCAATCAAATAAAATCCAGGATCCGTATCGCCGGGTTATCCTTTATGACACGGTTGCGGAAGCCGAGGAAGACTTTGCGCAGCACCGCGGGCATTCCCGCAACGCCCTGGAAAAAGCCGAGGTCCTGATACTAACGCTCGGCCTGACTGAAATCTGGCAGGATCAGGTTGATGGCTCGGTCATTTGCCTGCCTTCAGGACCATATGTCGCTGAGGGCGGCGATATGAGCCGATACCGCTTCCGGGTCAGCCGTTATGCCGAAAACCTGGAAAATCTGGAACGGATTTACGAAATTATGGCAGCCCACAACCCGGCTTGCAAGATCCTGGTAACGGTATCACCGGTGAATCTCTGGGCCACCTTTCGCCAGGACAGTGATGTCATCAGTGCCAGCTGCAATTCCAAAGCGACCCTGCGTGCCGTTGCCGACGAGTTTACGGTCCATCATGAAAATGTATATTATTTTCCGGCGTTTGAGATGGCAACCATTTATCAGCCCTTGAGTGGCTTGACCTATTTTTCAGATAGCAGAGAAAATTTTCACGTCAACAAGCCAACTGTAAAGTTTATCATGCGACATTTTTTTAAATTTTTCTCTTCTCAAGGAGCCGGAACCGAAACGGAGAATGGGGACTAAAATATTTTAAAATCAAGGAAGCACCATGCAATTTGAACCGGTGATCGGGCTTGAAGTCCATGCCCAGCTAAAAACAAAAACAAAAATCTTCTGCGCCTGCTCCACCGCTTTCGGCGCACCGCCCAATACGCATACCTGCCCGGTATGCCTGGGAATGCCCGGCGTACTGCCCGTACTGAACAAAAAGGTGGTCGAGTATACCATGCGCATGGCCCTGGCAACCCACTGCGAGATCAGACCCCAGAGCCGCTTTGCGCGCAAAAATTACTTTTACCCGGATCTGCCAAAAGGCTATCAGATCTCTCAGTATGAGTTGCCGATTGCACAGCACGGCTATGTCGATGTTGAAGTAAACGGCGGTAGCCAGCGGATCGGCATCACCCGAATCCACATGGAGGAAGATGCGGGCAAATTGGGTCATGATCCGCACCGGCCGATCAGCATGGTGGATTTTAATCGTACCGGTGTGCCCTTGATCGAAATCGTCAGCGAGCCGGACATCCGGGCCCCGGAGGCCGCCGGCGCTTACCTGCGGCAATTACGTGCCATTGTTCGCTATCTGGGTATCTGCGACGGTAATCTGGAGGAAGGCAGTTTCAGATGCGATGCCAACGTGTCGATTCGGCCCGAACAGACCGATGCCTTCGGGACCCGCACCGAATTAAAGAACCTCAACTCCTTTAAGCACGTTGAAAAAGCCCTGCAGTATGAGATCGACCGCCAGAAAGAGGTTCTTTTAGACGGCGGCGAAGTCCTGCAGGAAACCCGCCTGTGGGATCCCCATAAAAACCGGACCCACTCCATGCGGGGCAAAGAGGAGGCCCATGATTACCGCTACTTTCCGGACCCGGATCTTTTGCCGCTGGTGATTGGTGCGGACTGGATCGAGGACGTTAAAGCCGGTTTGCCCGAACTTCCGGCGGACAGAAAGCAGCGCTTTATCGCCGATTACGACCTGCCGTCTTACGATGCGGATATTTTAACGTCCGACCGGGATCTGGCAGAATACTTCGAAGCGTGTTTGCGCGATTTTAATCAGCCTAAAGCGGTCAGCAACTGGATTATGGGGTCATTGCTGGGGCTGTTAAATGCCGAAGGGAAATCCATCGACCAAACCCCCATTTCAGCCTCGGATCTGGCGGAGCTGCTCAAACTGATCGACGATGGGACCATCAGCGGCAAAATTGCGAAAAGCGTGTTTGAGGAAATGGCCCACTCGCGCAAATCTGCCGGTCAGATCGTTGAGGAACAGGGACTTGTTCAGATATCCGATTCAAGCGCCATCGACGCCATCGTCTCCAAGGTTTTGGACGCTCACCCGGCGGAAGTCCAGGCTTACATGAGCGGCAAGACCAAACTGCTGGGATTTTTCGTCGGGCAGGTGATGAGAGAGACCCGCGGTCAGGCAAATCCGAGGATGGTTAATGAGATATTGCGAAAAAAGCTGGCTGGCTGATGATGGCGGAGTACATTTCAAATTAAAAGCACCCCATCTCCACGTTGATTCATTTGCATTAAATACCGAGGACGAGGACGACGACGAGGACGAAGAGGGTCATCGCGTAATTTCGTACTCGTACTCGTTCTCGTCCTCGTCCTCGATAACGGCATTATTTAAGTTAGCTAATAGCGTCATCTTCGGTACTTTGGATGACGATTTTGGTAACAAAAAACCGGAAGGGTTGCCCCTTCCGGTTTTTTTTTCGTTGTTTCTTGGGTTGTGAAGTTACGACAGCATCAATTAGAAGCTAATTTGCAGTCTTGTACCCACTTCCCAAGGATCATCTTCGTTGCCGCCGTCGTCTAGAGCAGTCGCATCATC
>JASFIU010000093.1:0-11954 GCA_050122495.1 Desulfobacterales bacterium
AGCTTCGCTCCGCTTCCAAACTGGGGGGCAATATTCACACACCCCAGGAAATTCTAACCGAAATCAAAAAATAACGATAATGAGGAGAATTACTGCATGCACCCGATTGCAGAAAAATATCTGCGAAAAAGCGCGCTGCCGATGATTTTTTGTCCCGGCTGTGGGCACGGCACGGTTTTAAATGCATTTCTGCGGGCGGTTGATGATCTGGGTATCATTGACGACCTGTCGCTGGTCGGCGGCATCGGCTGTTCGAGTTGGGCACCGGTTTTTGTGAATACGGACGTTCTGCATACCCTTCACGGCCGGGCCATTGCAGTCGCAACCGGTCTTAAGCTGGCCCAGCCCAAACGTCATGTGGTCGTATTCAGCGGCGACGGGGATGGTATCGGGATCGGCGGCAATCATTTTATGCACGCCGCCCGGCGCAATATCGACCTGACCGTTATCCTGCTGGACAACAACATCTATGGCATGACCGGCGGCCAGGTGTCGCCCTCCACGCCGATGCAGGCCACAACCCAGACATCCCCCCACGGCAACCCGGACCCGCCCATGGATGCCTCTGCGGTCGCGATTGCCTGCGGTGCCACCTATGTTGCCAGATGGACCAGCGCCCATCCGCAGGGAATTAAAAGGGCGGTGAAACAGGCCATCTCCCACAAGGGGTTCGCTCTGGTGCACACTCTGTCGCAATGCCCCACCCAGGCCGGGCGTTATATCCACGGAACCTCCAGGGCGAACGACCTTCTGGAATACTACAAGGACCAGACGGTCACCCGTAAGAAAGCCGAGAAGCTTTCGGCGGATGAACTGTCCGAGCGCATTGTGATCGGTACATTGCATCAATCCGATCAACGGCCGGAATTATGCGAGAGCGTTGCGGCGTTGCACACCGCTGTGAAAGGATAGATCATTGAAGCGAATCGTTGTTGATCAAAAATATTGTAAAGGCTGCTGTTTGTGTATCGACCAGTGCGATAGCGGCGTTTTATCAACTTCTAAAAACAGAAACGCCAAAGGTTATCTCGCAACCGAGGCGTCCGATCCCGACAGCTGTAGCGGCTGCATGCGCTGTGAAATGATCTGTCCGGATATGGCCATAACGGTGGAGGATGTGGACGATGAGAACTGAAGTCATGTTTGCCGGATTTGGCGGGCAGGGGGTCATCAAAGCGGCTTTGCTGCTGTCGCAGGCCGCCGGTTTGCACGAAAATAAAGAGGTGGCCCAGACGCAGAGCTACGGGCCGGAAGCCAGAGGCGGGGCCTGCCGTTCAGAGGTCGTCATCAGTGAAGAGGAGATCGATTACATCAAAACCATGAGCCTGGATTCATTTGTAGTCATGTCTCAACCGGCGCTCGACAAATACCGGGATCACATCGATCCGCAAAAAACAGTCGTCATCGCCGACACGACCCTGATCAAAGATATCCCGCCGGAGGTGCAAAAGGTTTATGCGGTGGAGGCGACCCGCATCGCTGAAGAAAAACTGGGTCGGGCGCTGTTTGCCAATATTATCATGCTGGGCGCGCTTTCGGCCGTCAGCGGACTGGTGAGCCTGGACGCGCTCAGCAAATGCCTGGTCGGTAACGTGCCGCCTAAAACCCTCGACCAGAACCGGACGGCATTGCAAACAGGCTATGAAGTTGGCATCGGGTTGGTTCAGGCCGCCTAATCATCAATCACGTTGTGTTGCGTCTTTTTAGCAATTTATAACACACGGTTTTAATTAAGGTTTCAGGTGTCAGGTGTCAGCAAACAAATGACTGGGGGAAGAAATCAACGTAACTTTTGTCTGCTGTCATCTGGTTTCCGGATGCTGTCCGTTATTTTTTCCTGACACCTGACACCTGAAACCATATTGATTAGGACCTTGGTAACATTTTTGCGGAACAAGGTAATATCAGACGACACCCGGCAAGAAGGGAACGAAGGGGACCGCGACCTATGGATTTTAAACTCAACAAGCAACAGCAACGGATCGTTGAATTGATCGACGAACTGGGCCGGAAGGAGTTTGCTCCTAAAGCCGCCCGCTGGGATAAAAATCATGAGTATCCCTGGGATAATGTACAAACATTGCGGGAATGCGACATTTTAGGGATGACCATTCCGACCGAATACGGCGGCCAGGGGCGACCGTTGATCGATGCGATCCTGGCCATCGAAACCGCTGCCAAATACTGCGGGGTTACCGCCCGGGTGATCGTTGAAACCAACATGGGCGCCCTCGGCTGCATCATGGCTTACGGTACCGAGGAGCAGCGCAAGCTGGTGGCCCATCGGATCCTCAAAGAAGGGGATAAACCGGCCATCGCCATGACCGAGCCCGAAGCCGGCACCGCCCTGACCGATTTGACCACCCGTGCCGATAAGCAGGGGGACAAATACGTGATCAATGGTGTCAAACACTGGATTACCGGTGGCGGGGTGTCCGTTACCAATCTGGTGTTCGCACGCTTTTACGAGGGTGACAAAGAGCTGGGCATTGGTGGCATTCTGGTCGACAAGGGAACCCCCGGTTTTACCTTCGGCCGGGTCGAGCGGGCCATGGGGCTGCGCGGCATCCCCGAGACCGAACTGCTGTTTAGCGACTGTGAAGTTCCGCTGGAGAACGTGGTCGTGCCCGGTGACGGCTCGGAGGGCTTTAAAAAGCTGATGTACGGTTACAACGGCCAGCGGGTGGGGGCCGCTGCGGTAGCCCTCGGTCTCGCCCAGGGCGCCCACGACCTGGCGGTTGAATATATGAAGAAAAGACGGGCCTTTGACCGGCCGATCAGCGAGTTCCAGGGACTGCAGTGGATGATTGCCGAGTCCAAGATCAAGCTCAATGCCGCCCGCCTGCTGATTTACCGTGCGGCCTGCAATGCGCGCGAGCTGCCCAACAACGTCAAGCTGCCCTTTATGGACGAAGCTTCGATGGCCAAGTACTACACCGGACATGCCTCCTTTGAGGTCGTCAGCGAAAGCCTCCAGATGTTTGGTGCCGCCGGCTACTCTCAGGATCTGGCACTGGAACGGATGCTGCGCGACGTGCGCATGTTTCAAATCGGCGGCGGCACCTCCCAGGCCCAGCTCAACATGGTCGCGCGCTCGGTTTTTAAAAAGAAGTTCGACCAACGCAAATAATTAAAGGAAAACTTATGAATGCTAATGAACTGCCGGTCATCGAGGCCGACATCCTGATCATCGGCGGCGGCAGCGCCGGAATCATGGCCGCCATTCGTGCTAAAAAGATGAATCCCGACCAGACCGTGCTCATCTTCGAAAAAGGCGAGATCAAATATTCGGGCTGCATCGCCCGAGGAATGGATGCCCTGAATATCGTCGCCCTGCCGGGAATTGCGACGCCCGAGCTCTATGTGGAGTCCAACAGCCTGGCCTGTGAAGGGATCATGGACGAGCCGGTCAACTACCGCATGGCCGAGCGCAGCTTGGATGTCATGCGGCGCCTGGAACGATGGGGGGTTTGTTTTCCGGTTGATGAGAACGGCCAGTACGACGTGCTGCAGGTGCATCCCAAGGGCAAGTTCTGCGTGACCATGAAAGAGCCCGAACTAAAGACCATACTGGCCAAGCGCGCTCTGGACATGGGCGTCAAAGTCGTCAACCGGACCATGGCGGTGGACTTGCTCAAAACCGACGGGCGCCTGAGCGGCGCGATCGGCATGAACGTGCGCAGCGGGGAGCTTTTGATCTGCAACGCCAAGGCCGTTATCCTTTCCGCCGGCGGTACGGCCCGTTTCGGGCTGCCAAATAACGGCAATCTTTACGGCGTCTACGACTTTCCCGGCAACACCGGTGACGGCTATTGCCTGGCCTATAATGCCGGGGCGGAGCTCAGCGGCTTCGAATACACCCTGATCTACTACATCGCCAAGGATATCAACGCGCCTTTACTGTATATCACCCTGACCCGTGGAGCCCACCTGCTGACGGCCTACGATGAACATCGCGAAAAGGACCATCCTTCAATTAAATCCATGTTCCAGGACCATCTGGCGGAAAAGGGCCCGCTACGTATCAGCATGAGCCACCTGCCCGAGGAAAAGATTCGCGAGATCGAAGAGCTGATCTTTACCACCGAACGGCCGTCGTGCGAGCGGTTTTACAAAGGGCGTGGGATTGACTTTCGATCCGGCGCGGTAGAGCTCTGGCCGACGGAAGTCTTTTTGTGCGGCGGACACGGATTGACAGGGGTGCGTATCAACGAAAACGGTGAAACCTGCGTACCCGGTCTGTACGCCGCCGGCGACACTTCCCTGTGCGCCCGCGGGCATCTGTCGGGCGCCTTTGTCTATGGCGAGATCTGCGCTGAAGAGGGCACGGTTTACGCTGACCAAAACGACTTTGCGGAACCGGATGCGGGTCAGATCGACGCTTTTTTGGCGGCGCGCGACGCACGCCTGTCCCAAAACAACAACCGGGTACCGATCGAGGAATTTGAATACAAAGTGCGGCGCATTATCAATGACTATATCCGCCCGCCGAAAAACGAGTTCAAACTCAATCGCGCCCTGTGGTGGATGGAGCGCTTCCGCGAAGAGCTGACCACCATGGTGGCCGTTCGGGACATCCACGATCTGTTTAAGGTATATGAGGTCGAAAACATCATTCAGTGCGCCACCCTGAGCGCATTGGCATCCAAAGAGCGGACCGAAAGCCGGTGGGGTCCCTGGCACTACCGCAGTGATTACCCGCAAAGCAATGATGAACAATGGCTCAAACATATCGTTCTGACCCGGGGAGAACGGCCCGATGATGTTCGCATCACCCACAAGGATATTATCAAATTAAAGGAGAACGACAGTGAACAGAGTTAACATGCTCGAGAGCCTGTCTGACAATATCATCGTTGACAAAGACAAGTGCACCTCCTGTGGAATCTGCGTCGACACCTGTATTTTAGACAATTTGCGACTACAGCTATCGCCCTGCCGCCAGGCCTGCCCGCTGGGGGTCAACTGCCAGGGCTATGTCCAGCTCGTTGCCCGGGGCGAAGAGGCCAAGGCCCTGGAATTGCTGCGTGAAACCTTGCCGTTTCCCGGCATCCTGGGCCGGATCTGTTCCCAGCCCTGCGAGGACAGCTGCCATCATAAAAATACCGACGGCAAATCGGTGGCCATCCGGGCGTTGAAGCGCTATCTGGCCGATGAATTCGATTCAAATCCCGCGATCCCCGAGATAGCCCCCGATACGGATCGATCCGTGGCGGTGATCGGCTCGGGGCCGGCCGGTCTGATGGCTGCTTACGATCTGCGAAAGCGGGGACATGCGGTTACGGTTTATGAGTCCGAATCTGAACCGGGCGGCATGCTGCGCTGGGCAATCCCTGAGTTCCGGCTGCCCACGGCGGTGGTGGAACGCGAAATCGACCAGCTTCGCCAGATGGGTGTCAGCTTTCATCTGGAGACGGCCATCGGCCGCGATCTGGAAATGAATGCGGTCAAGGCTTCCCACCAGGCCGTGATCGTGGCCACCGGTTGCCCGCGTCACCTGCAATTGGAGAATTCCGGCAAATCTAATGCGGCTATTTTACACGGCCTGCCGTTTCTGAAAAGCATCCGCTGCGGGCAGCGACCGGCGGTGGGCCGACGGGTAGTTGTGATCGGCGGCGGTAACGTGGCCGTCGATGCGGCCCAAACCTTACTGCGGTTGGGGGCAGAGCAGGTAACGATGGTATGTGTGGAAGCTGAGCACGAAGTGCCCGCCCACCCGGATGCAATGGCGCAGGCCCAGGCCGAAGGGATCCAACTGGAGTGTTCCTGGGGTTCGGTCGAATTCTTAACCCAGGACGGAAAGCTAAACGGCGTTGTCTTCCAACGCTGTGTGCAGGTGTTTGACGAGCAGAACTGCTTTTGTCCGCAATTCGATTCCTGTGAGCTCAATCAAATTGACTGTGACATGGTCATTGTGGCCATCGGTCAGATCGCCGACCAGCAGGCGCTGGACCAAATGGGGCTGGCCGCGGATATTACGGCCGAGGTGGATCCGCTTACATTGCAGACTTCCGATCCGATGGTGTTCATGGCCGGCGATGTGTTGAGCGGGGCGTCATCCGTGATTGAAGCCATGGCCAAAGGTCGGCAGGCGGCCGAGTCGGCGCATCGTTATCTTAGCAAGGAACACTTGCGGCACGGACGGGTGTATGCCGGTCCATTTGAAACCGGATTCGAGATCCATACCGATCACGGCAACGGCGCCGAACGCGCGCCCATTTCGCACAGTGCATTTTCCGGTGCCGGGGACTTTGATGAGATCGAGCAATGTTTTGATCGCGAGACGTCACGCCGGGAAGCCGGCCGTTGCTACAACTGCGGCGTTCCGTTCGGCAAATACCGGACCTGCTGGTTTTGTCTGCCGTGCGAGGTGGAATGCCCCCACGAAGCCATGCGGGTCGAGATCCCGTATCTGTTGCGTTAAACGCGTCGTACATATAATCTAATTCATTTTTCGGTAAAGCATGAAACTATACGAATTCGAAGGCAAACAACTCCTTGCGCAAATGAACATCCCGGTTCCGCGCGGTGAGGTGGCCGCTACCGGTGAAGCGGCCCTCGACATCGCGGCGCGGGTCGGATATCCGGTCGTGCTCAAAAGTCAGGTGCTGCAGGGCGGCCGGGGCAAGGCCCGCGGAATTCGCTTTGCGCAAGATCCGCATGAGCTGAACGGCGTCTATACGGCTCTATCGAAATTGACCATCGGCCGGGAACCGGTGTCCCGGATTCTGGTCGAAGATAAGCTCGCCATTGACCGTGAGCTTTATGCCGGTATCACGGTGGATCCCAAATCGGCCAAACCGCTGTTGATGATCTCCGCCAAAGGCGGGGTCGATATCGAACAGGTCGCCGCGGAAGACCCCGCTCAAATCGTTAAGCAACCCATCGATGCGCTGGCCCCTTCCAAACCGTTTAATCTGATCCCCATTGTCAAACGCAGCGGCTTGGACGGCAGCCCCATCGTTCAAGTCGCCAACCTGTTGGAGAAATTGATCCGTTGTTATTTCCATTTCGAAGCCATTACCGCTGAAATTAACCCGCTGGTGATTGACGCTGCCGGCAAGCTGATGGCGGCCGACGCCAAATTGGATATTGACGATGCCGCCCTGTTCCGTCAGCCGCAAATCGCAGCCTTTAAGCGCAGCGAAACCGCTGAAAATCCCTTTGAGCGCGAAGCCCGCGCTGCCGGTGTTTCATACGTACGCCTGGAGGACCGGGGCTTTATCGGAATCATCTCCGGGGGAGCGGGTTTGGGCATGGCCACCATGGATGCCGTCTATCATCACGGCGGGGTGCCGGCCAATTTTTTGGATCTGGGGCATGCCACTCCGGAAAAAACCGCTGCCGCTCTCAGAATCGTCCTTAAAACACCGGGTGTTAGCGGCGTGTTTCTGAATGCCTACGGCGGCATCAACAATTGTGAGGAAATGGCCAAAGGTGTGATGACGGTGGTCGAATCCCTCAAACCGCAGCAAGCCATTGTCGTTAAAATGCGCGGACACTCTCAGGAAGCCGGCTGGGCCCTGTTAGCCGAAAAGAATATCCCCACAGTCAAAACCGGCACAACCGCGGACGGGATCGAGCTGCTCAAGGATACGATGCAGAAGAAAGGAGATTGGCCCCATGTCGATCCTGGTTGATGAAAACACCCGCGTGATCATACAGGGCGCCACCGGTCGCCATGGGCGCTACCACATGTCCAAAATGCTGGATTACGGCGTACAGGTGGTCGCCGGTATCGGGCCGGGCAAAGGCGGTCAAACGGTTCTGGGCGTGCCGATTTATGACACCGTTGCCGAAGCCGTAAGCAGACACCACCCGGACACCGCCATGGTGATGGTGCCGCCGGCCGGGGTCCTCAACGCCGCCGCCGAGGCGATTGAAAGCCAGATCCCCTTGCTGGTCATTATAACCGAGCATGTGCCTTTCCACGACGCTTTAAAGGTACGCTGTCTGGCCGAGGCTGCCGCGATCAAGGTCATCGGGCCCAACACCGTGGGCGTCATCAGCCCCGGTAAATGCAAAGTGGGCGTTTCGCCGGTATCGCTCTTCAGCCAGGGGCCGATCGGGCTTATTTCCCGCAGCGGCACCCTGACCCATGAAGTGGCCTGTAACCTGACCGATCGGGGTATGGGCCAGTCTACCTGTGTGTGCATCGGTGGTGATATGACCAAAACACTTAATTTTACCGATGTGCTGGAGATGTTTCGCCATGATGAGCAGACCTCGGCAATCGTTATGATCGGCGAAATTGGCGGAGCGGGTGAAGAGATGGCCGCCGAATCGATTGCCACGCACGGCTATCCCAAACCCGTTGTCGCTTATATTGCCGGGCGCAACACACCTGAAGGCAAAAAGATGGGACATGCCGGCGCGATCATTAACGGTAATTTAGGTGTCGCCGAATCAAAAATTAACAGTCTGCGCTCCGCCGGTGTGCAGGTGGCCGAACGTCTCGAGGATATTCTCACGCTGTTGGAGTCTATCGAAAATAATTAAAAGCTTGAAAAACAGAGGTTCAATGGTATACATCTAACCGGACGCTTTCCTAAACATTTATTTTTCGATTTGATCATTCATTGAAAGGGAGATTACGGCATGCAGATTGCCAAGCGGATGAACTCCATTCCGTTTACACCCATTCGGAAAATTTTCGAGGAAGCGAATCGGCGCGAGGCGGCCGGTGAAACGATCATCCACCTGGAGATGGGGCGACCGGATTTTGATACACCGGCCCATATCAAAGCAGCGGCAATAAAAGCGATAGAAGCCGGCAAGGTTCACTATTCATCCAATTACGGACTACCCGAGCTCAGAGCCGCTATCGCTGACAAATTCAAGCGCGACAACAATCTGGACTACGATCCGGCCACCGAAATTATTGTGACCGTCGGCGCAACCGAAGCCATCTTTATGGCCATGATGGCCCTGCTCGATCCCGGTGACGAGGCCCTGATCCCCATGCCCGCTTTTCCGGCGTATTCACGCTGTGTTTATATGGCCGATGCCAAGCCGGTGCCGGTCCCTGCCCGGGAGGCCAACGACTTCACCCCCAGTGTCTCCGATCTTCAATCGCAGATTACATCCCGAACCCGCCTGCTGGTGCTCACTACACCCAACAATCCCACCGGAGCGGTCTATTCGGCCGAGGTGCTCGAGCAGATTGCCGCCCTGGCCGTAGAAAAGGACCTGATCGTTCTGTCGGACGAAATTTATGAAAAAATTATCTATGACGGACAGCGTCATTATAGTATCGCCGCCTATCCCGGGATGCGGGAGCGCACGATCACGGTCAACGGCTTTTCCAAAAGCTATTCCATGACCGGCTGGCGGCTGGGCTACATCGGGTCGAGCGCCGAACTGGTTGCGGCCCTGATACGCATCAAGCAGTATGCCACGGTCTGTGCGACCACTTTTTCCCAGTGGGGGGCGGTCGAAGCGCTCAACGGTCCCCAGGATTGCGTTGCCGAGATGGTGGCTGAATTTGATCGGCGTCGCCGGATGGTCCTGGAGCGGCTGGCGGTGATGCCCGCAATCTCTTTTACCCGGCCGCAGGGGGCGTTTTATATTTTCATCAACACCAACGGGGTCGGGAAACCACCCCAGCAGATTGCAGCCGAGCTGCTTGAAAAGGTAAAAATTGCCGTGGTGCCGTGGGGCGATGAACATATCCGGATCTCATATGCCAATTCCTATCAAAACCTCTCAAAGGCAATGGATGCCTTGGAAGCGGTTTTGTCCGAATGGTGTGGATAGACATTATTTTCAATAGCTTTCCGATGCTAAAGTTGCATCTCGCAAGTAATGTGCAAAACGCGGTCTTATTTTCGGTGTCAGGTTTCGGGTGTCAGGTGTCAGGTATCTGCCACTTGGCCGAAAGGTTAAGCGTTTAAGGTTGTCTTGACTCTGAGCAGTTACTGACACCTGAACACTGACACCTGAAACCATATATTTTATTAAGTCGAAAGGAGGTGATGGATTCAATTTTACGATGTTTAATCGGATTGCCTTTTCTGGTCAGCGTCAATTGACGCCCGGTTGTGTTGGCGTACCACAGGGGCCGGTTTTGTCCGTCCTTTTGTGAAGCGCAGATCAAGGGGTAATAAATCATAAATCAAAAAAGGAGGAAACTATGCTAAACAAGAAATGGTTGCTTTTGGGTGTTGTTTTTGTTCTGGCCGTCGCCATGGCCGTTCCGTCGGTCGATGCGGCCCGCCGCAGATATTTGTCCATTGCTTCCGGCTGGGTTACCGGCGCTTACTATCCGTTTGCCGGTGCCGTATCCCGCGTGGCCTGGAAGCATTTGCAGGAAAAAAACATTAAAATCACGGCTGAGTCTTCCGGTGCATCCGTCGCCAACGCCAAACTGATCGGCAAAAGTGATACGGACTTTGCCTTACTCCAAAACGACATCGCCTCCTATGCTCACTATGGAAAATTGATGTTCGACAAGCCGGTCAAAAATCTGCTGGGTATGATGACCCTCTATCCGGAGACGATCCAGATTGTGGCCCGCCAGGATGCCAACATTAAGACCGTTGCCGATCTCAAGGGCAAGCGCGTTGCCACCGGTCCGCTGGGATCCGGCACCTTCGAAAATACCAAACAGATCCTGGCCGCCTGGGGCATGTCCCTTGACGACATCGAAGCCCAGCAGCTTAAAGCCAGCCAGGCTGCGGATTATATGAAAGACGGCCGCCTGGATGCCTACTTCAATACAACCGCGGTGGGTGCAGCCCACATCATCGACAGCTTTGTGACCGTACCGTCGAATATTGTTGAGGTCGCCGGGCCCAACGCCGACAAATTGAGAAAAGAGTTCAGCTTCTACGCCGTAGATACGGTTCCGGCGGGAGTTTACAAAGGCCTCGATTCGCCGGTGAAGACCGTTGCCGTCATGGCAATGATGGTGGCGCGTGAAGATCTGGAAGCAGACGTCGTTTACGCGGTCATGAAAGCGGTTTACGGGGATCTGGAACAGATCAAAAAAGCGCATGCCAAATTCAAAGGCATCGATGTAAAAAAAGCACTGGTGGGCATGAGTGTGCCGCTGCATCCGGGCGCAGAGAAGTTTTTCAAAGAAGCCGGTGTCAAATAGCCTTTTCAACCTCTAATGCTGAAAATCACCGGGGCAGTCCTTTGGATTGCCCCGGTTGAAAAAAGTGCAACCTTTATTGGTTGTTTTCAAACCGGGTGCTTTGCACCCGGTTACAACCGCAACGATTAAAGCACCGACGTGCTTTTGTCTTTTCGGCCTATGGCCGAAAATTCAAGCCACCCGCTTTGCGGGTGGTCGTTGACTCAGACGGGTCTTCAAACAGCACCCAGGAGGTTTTATGGCGCATCAAGTCGAACAGCAAAACGTGAGTGACGGCAAACGACTGGCCGAAGAATCCGAAACCGGGTCGCGCCGGCTGTCGGGCAAAGCGGCATTGTTTATCCGCTGGTTCGCAATCATTATGTCGTGTTTTCAGCTTTACACCGGCTTTTTCGGAGAGCTGCCCGGCTACAAACAATTGAGTATCCATCTTTTCTTTGCCATGGTGCTGTGCTATCTTTGTTTTCCGCTTTCAAAAAAATCTCCCCGCAGCCGTCTGACCGTGCCAGACATTATCCTGGCGGTTTTGGGAGGAATCGCGGCAATCTATGTCTTTGCCAATTACGATCACTGGGTGCTGGCCCAGGGGGACGCGGCTGTCTATGACATCGTCATCGGCGGGGCGCTGCTCCTCTTTATCCTTGAAGCCACGCGCCGCAGCGTATCACCGATGCTGCCGGTGATCACCCTGGTGTTTCTGTTTTATGCCTACCTCGGGCCTTACATCCCAGGAGAGCTGGCCCATCGCGGTTTTCGGGTTACACGCATTATCGACCATATCTTCATGTCCGGCGAAGGGCTCTGGTCGGTTCCCCTGCGGGTGTCGGCCACATTTGTATTCCTATTCGTTCTGTTC
>JASFIU010000094.1:0-11940 GCA_050122495.1 Desulfobacterales bacterium
GGCACGTTTGGCGGTGCGTTGGAAGCGCGCGAAATTCCGGCCGGGGAAGGACGGCTGATTTCAGAGGCAAGCGGGGAAATTGAAAAAGACGGCAACGTGCTGATTATTCGCCGTATTCACGTAACCGATCATTTAAAATTAAAACCGGAGCAACAGGAAACCGCCGAGCGAGTCCACGGATTCCACGCTGATAAATGCCCGGTTGCCCGCTCGATCAAAGACAGTATTGATATTACCACCGAACTCAACATGGAAGTCGCTTAAAACGGCCGCTTGATGCTATTTATCGGCAACTGGCAGCTGGCCTCCAATAGGTTTCAGGTGTCAGGTTTCGGGTGTCAGGAAGACACTGTGAACTTAGGAATTGGAGGTATTCTACCCGTCGAGAGCCTCAGGGTCGAACGATCATTCTAATTCCTAAATCCCTCAATTCCTGAATTCCTCAATCATTGAATTCTGACACCAGAAACATTAGTTAGCCTTTGAAGCAGAAGCGAGCCTTATTTGATAGACTGAAGGAAGGACCATGGAAACGGTTTCTATCCACCTGTACGGTAAGCTTCGCCGCTTTGCGGAAAAATCCGAAGCGGGCCATGTCATGAAGGTTGAACATCAGCCCGGGGAAACAGTGGAGCAGCTTTTAGCCCGTGTTGAAATCCCGCTTGACGAAATCTATAATATTTTCTTCAATGCCAAATTGCTGGCGACTCGCAGTGCAATGGCCCACTGGATCAGATATCAGCAGGTTCATGAAAATCCGCTTGAGTGGAAGCTGGACATTACGGTCAAGGCCGGTGACCGGATCGGGCTTTTTGGTAGAGATACGGCAGCCCTAGTTATATGAACCCATCTCAAAAAGGTGTATTAGGGTTCCCCGCTTAAAGCGGGATTAAACATCTTGATCTAATAAGTTAATGTGTTTATCAGGCCCCTGCATTATGAGGGGTTTCGCACTAGGTTTTAATACATTAAGGTGCTCAAACGGTGCGATTCGGCGAAAATGACTTCTATAAGCGTATCTTTAATCGGTTTGACGAACTCTTTAATATTCATAAAAATAGATGTGAGATCCCGCTTTGGCGGGGCAACGCCGCCATGGACACTTAGACGCCTTTTTGAGTTGGGTTCATGAGATGACAGCGGTTTACGATACATTTGCCAAACAATACAAAGCCTCCAAACGCCTGCCCTTTCGCGAATTCATTGAATAGAAGTTTCCCCGGATGGGCTCAAAATATGCGGACCGGAATTTTGGCAGGATTTCATTGATTATGAGCCGATTGTTGGAATTGAATGCCACAATTAGGGCTTATCGCTGTTAGGCTGGGAAGCTTGGAAGCTGAAAAGCGATGAGGCTGAACCTGAGAAGGCTTGGGGCGGGGAGCAATTTTTACCTTCAAGCATAGGAGCGTCCCAACACCCCAGCCTTCCGGCCAATTTTGTACGCTTTAAATTAGACCCTTTCTAAAAGCCAAGCGAGAAACGAAAACATGCGAAAACTTTTTTATTTTTTCATTTTGTGCCTGAGCCCCTTAACGATTTGGGGCCAATCTGATACCGAACGGACGTTATCTTTTTACAATACCCACACCCATGAACGTTTGACGGTAATCTATAAAAATGGCGACACTTATATCCCTGAAGCTCTCGAAAAAATTTCCAACATTTTGAGGGACCACCGTACGGGAGATATCCATCCCATTGACCCCCAACTGATGGACTTTCTGTATGATCTGCTCACCGCGGTCGACAACCACGGTGAAGTGCACATTATCTCCGGATACCGCTCTCCTAAAACCAACAAAAAGCTGCGGGGGAGAAGCAAAGGGGTGGCAGCCGGGAGCCTGCATATGCAGGGCAAAGCCCTTGATTTTCGACTGCCCGGAACCGATACAGCAGTTTTGCGAGATAAGGCCCGCGCCATGAAGAGGGGAGGGGTGGGCTATTATCGGAAGTCGGACTTTGTGCAGATTGATACCGGGCGTGTGCGCATCTGGTAATATATGATATCAACACTCTTTAGTCGGGGAAACATATCAGATTAAAAAAAAGATATATGCAAGAATTGGTAATGGTTTATTGATAGCCGGTACCCGTAATTCACAAAAACTATTTGATCAATTCGCTCAGTGCTTCAGTGAACAGATCCAACTCCTCCTCGGTATTGTAGAAGCCGGTTGAGATCCTTGCAGGTGTCGGTAAATGTGGCTCTGGGACTGGGCGAACCATGAATTTCTTTTTGTTCAAAAGACTGCACAGATCCTTCGGCTCCCAACCTTTGACATGAAAATGAACAAATCCCGCTTCTGTCCCCGCAGGTGTGATCAATTCAATCCCTGGTAGATTGGCCATCAGTTGCCGAACATAGCGAGCTAAGCGTGGGACCCGTGTTGTAATCCAGTCGATACCCACATGTTCTAGAAGATATTCCAGCGATTTTTGAAATCCCAACAAAAGCGGTTTATTCATGGCTGTGGCAATATGGTATCGGGCGGCGAAAGGCGCAGGTATAACATAGGGTGAGCATATGTCCAGATCGTGTCGATCCCTGATGGAGGAGGGGCTGATGAATGTGGGATCAACCTCCGAAATCCTTTTTCTAGAGACGTAGAGGGCGCCCACACCTTCCGGGCCGCATAGCCATTTACGTCCGGTAAATGCGTAAAAATCAACACCCAACTCATGCAGGTTTATCGGAATTGCACCAGGACCTTGGGCACCGTCTACGAGCACATACACGTCATTTGCATGGCACAGATCGGCTATCTTTTTCAGAGGGAAGGTAAGTCCGGGATAAAATCTCTCATAGCATATCCATATCGATAATTGGCTATTTTGCGATTTGACCTGATATTGTCAAGCGAAAAACTTGAGACCTCAATAATGCGATTATTGGCGTCACGTCCTACGCCATTTTCCGCAGAATTACCTATATCGAGTCATATTTCGATATTTCTAAAAATATAGTTGACATCCGAATCTTTTATATTTATCTTTGCCACATGCAACATGAAGACGCAGCGAAAATATTAAGTGAATTGGGTAATACAACCCGGCTGGCGATTTTTCGATACCTGGTCAAAGTGGGACCTGAAGGTGTGCCGGTAGGCCAAATCCAAAAAGCACTCGGTGTACCCGGATCTACCCTGTCCCATCATATCTCGCGACTTATGTCCGTTAGACTCATTAAACAGGATCGAGCCAGCAGAACGCTTTATTGCACGGCACAATATGCCGCATTGCAGGAGTTGATTGATTTTCTTCAATCTGAATGCTGTTTTGGAATAGACAAATGTAGCTGAGACAGCGCTTATTATTAAACAGCGATGTTTTTTAACCCATAAAATTTTTATAATACTAAAAATATGGATATAAATACTTATTAAAATGCATACTGGGAGAAAAGGAAACCATGGATGATAGAGTCCAGGCACCAAAAAAAGATCAAAAAAGCACGGGCGCTGCCGGTTGCTGTGGATCGACACCCGGGCTACAGATTATGGAAACCAGGCCGGTTCAGGGATCATCTGAGAAGCCCTGTTGTGGGAGTGCTTCCGGAGATACTGCCATCTCAGATAGCGCCAATGCAGCCGATACGGCGATATCATCTATTGCCACAAAATCCACTGCTTTCTGGATTTGGGGATTCGCCGGGCTGGCGGGTATCACTATCTTGGTTTTCAGTGCCGGTATTGTACCGGGTTTAAAGCCGGAAGTTTTTTGGCGCCACGTATTATCAAACCTTGCCTTTGTGGGTAAAAATGTATGGTCAATTTTACCTTTTTTCCTATTGAGCGTGGGTATTTCTGCATGGGTGACCGTGTCTGGCTTTGCAGATCGAATTAAAGCGGTGTTTAACCGGCGGGAGAAAATCGCGGTCGCCGGTGCCGCGATTGTCGGGGCCACCGTACCCCTATGTTCATGCGGCGTTATTCCCCTGATTGCCGCTATGCTGGCAAGCGGGGTGCCGCTTGGGCCGGTAATGGCATTTTGGGTCAGTTCCCCGTTGATGGACCCCTCCATGTTCGTCCTTACTGCAGGTGTCCTTGGGATGGATTACGCGGTTGCCCGGTTGGTTACTGCTGTTGTGATGGGGGCCGGGGCCGGCTATCTTATCTCCTTTTTGACTTCATCAGGAATGCTAAATAATCAGCTTCACGGGCTGAGCCTTAAACAACGCGCCTGTTGCGGTTCGGATGAGGTCCCGGATGAAAGCGTATCGCGTTCGAGATTCTGGCGGGATTTTTGGCCTCAAGCATGGACCGTCACTCTTTTCCTCGGCAAGTGGCTGCTGATTGCATTTATTCTCGAGTCTCTGATTGTGCATTATGTGGACTCGAAGTGGATTTCCTCCGTGCTGGGGAACAATCAATTCTTTTCCATTCCTTTGGCCACGGCCGTCGGCATTCCGGTTTATACTTCGGGCGTTGGGGCCATTCCCATTGTAAAGGGGCTTTTGAGTAACGGAATGAGCCATGGGGCGGCACTGGCCTTTTTGGTGGCCGGCCCGGTCACCACCATTCCTGCGATGACAGCCGTGTTTGCGCTGGTAAAACGCCAGACGTTTGCGATTTATCTTTGCGTAGGAATCGGAGGCTCCTTAATCGCCGGGTATGTTTATCAGGCCGTCATGCGCTAGAAATCCATTTCTGTGTATCCTGACCCTGAATAAATGGCTCATCTCTGCCGGACATTATTTGAGCGGGCATTAATCGCTGATTCTGCGATTTGATCAGATAATACTGAAATTTTGAAATATGGAGATCATTTTGACCAAGTAGTATTGCCAAAAGTCTTAAATCATCGCCAACATATAAAATTTGAAGGACCTAATTTTCTATCATATTTCCAGATTAAATATCCGTTTTGATAAAATTGCTGATATGGTATTGTGCTGGACGGATCTGGAGGTGATCAAAAGTTTGTCCTCGGTAACTGAGTTCGTTTCAAACTAACGAAGGATTAGAATCCATTATCGCTAAGCATGAATGGTGTTTATAGCGTCTGCCTTTTTTGCCCGACCGGGCGTTTTCTGAACCTGAACTCACCGTTCAAACCTTCCAGAACTTCAGCGTCTCTTTTATAGGGATCTTTTTTAAAACGCACACTGCCGTCCGGCCTCGCAGCTGCTGTCCAGTAAAATAATAATACGGGAACGGGTTTAGGAAGTGTAACTCTTTGGGTTCGCCCGGAATCAATTATCCTTTTAAAGCTTTCCTGGTTCCACTCGGCGGGGTTATCCAGTAGTATTTTGGCCAATTCAAAGGGCTTTTCAGTACGGATACAGCCGGAGCTGAAAGTGCGATCGGTGCGTTCAAACAGGGATCTGCTAGGCGTATCGTGAATAAAAACAAGATGTTTGTTCGGAAACATTATTTTTATAAGCCCCATGGCGTTATCGGGCCCGGGGTCCTGGCGAAGCTGGTATGGAAAATTGCGGCCGGAGTATTTCGACCAATCGATCGTATCCTGGCTGATCACCTTTCCGGTGCGGTCAATGACTCTGATATTGCGGTCCTTTAAATAATTGGGGTCTTTTTTGGCGGCCGGGAGGATGTCCTTGGCGAGAATGCCCGGAGGGACCGTCCAGGTCGGATTCAATTCCAGATATGTGATCGATGCCTTCAATACCGGTGTCTGTCGATAGGGCCTTCCAACTTGAACGCGGCTGGTCCAGATAGTTTCATTATCTTTGTAAACAAACACCTCGAAACCGGCAATGTCGGCGATGACAAATTTGCCGCTGATCGCATGCAGCACCCAGCGCAAGCGTTCCAGATTAATCCGGATCTGATCAATCCGGGCCTCGACCGGAACATTGAGGGTCTCAAGCGTCTGCTGGCCCACAACTCCGTCAGCAGCGAGATGATGACGGGCCTGGAATTGCTTGACGGCCTGTTCAAGCGGGTCATCAAAGATTCCAGAATCCGGTGACTCCGGCGTCAGGTCACCAGTGATTTTTAGGCGTTTGCGCAAAAGCAGAACCCTGTCATCTTGCATACCCTTCTTGAGTGTCGGGCCTGTCGGTACCGGTTCCCAGCCCCCGTCTGCCTGATAGGCACGATATTTCTTAAGTGCGGATTTGTATCTGCCATAAACGATGTGCTGCGGCCGGAGTTCTTCAATTGTTTTGATCGCGTTGAAAAGGTCTTCAACATTTTGAGGATTGGTCCAGAGGCGTTGAAATCCATTTTTTTCATAAAGCTCGGGCAGAACGGTGACTGATGCAATCCGAGCGCTTTCAATTTGGAGCTCTTCTCCGGACGTGATTTGCTCCACTTTGCCTCTGATAATCTCGACGATTTCATGATTGGAGGCCAGGGCAACTCCCGTGCTCAAAACAATCTGAACACATCCGATTAAAAAAAATCTGGACAGGTAGCGGTTCATATTTGATAGCCTTTCTTCTTAACTTATGGGATTGATCTTAAAATGTGATTTTGAGAATGTTATAGAATATAATGCTTAAATTCATATTTGAAACCCGAAGTTGAATAGCGCTCGAAGGACCCTTTTATTCTTGAGGTAGATTTAAATTTTTAATAAAATTGGGGCATTATAAATACATTTTATATCAGATGAACGATATAACCGTCTAAGGGAACAGAATCATTGAGATGGGAGATCAGGATTTTCTAAAAGATTTCGAAAAATGTGAACTCTGTGAACATCGGTGTCAGGCAAATCGACTTGAAGGCCAAACCGGTATTTGTAAAGTGACCCTGCCTGTGGTGGCCTCTGCGACTTTGCATCCGGCACCGCCTGAAAGTTATACAGTTTTCATGGCGGGCTGTAACTTCAAATGCCTGCATTGTCAAAACTGGACGATATCACAATATCCGGATAATAAGTGTAAACAAAGCGGATACGTCGAACCGGCGGAACTGGCCGAGGAATGCATTCGGCAACTCAACTCCACATACGGGAGAGCAATGAGGGCCGATCGAATCTTTTTCTCCGGTGGTGAGCCCACGATTCACCTGCCCTATATCGAGAAGGTCGTCGAAGAGGCCAGAAAAATCAAACCCGGAACTCGCGTGAATTACGACACCAATGGCTACATGACCGAAAAAAGTTTGCAGCGAGTTTTAAATTTTACCACATCGATCACATTTGATTTAAAAGCGTATCATGATGAAGTGCATATGGCCTTAACGGGCGCCTCATCTGCACCGGTTTTAAGAAATGCCGAATATATCGGAAAACTTGCCAGGGATAAGTTGTGGGAGTATCGAATTGTTGTAATTCCCAAAATAAACCAGGGAGAAATATCATTCTTTTCGGAATTCATCGCCTCCATTGATCCTGAGTTGCCGGTATGTTTTCTGGCGTTCAGGCCCAACTTTGCATTAGAAAGTCATGTCGGCGCGGATCTGCGCCTAATGGATAAATGTGTCGAAATCGCTGCCCAGGCAGGGCTGCAAAATGTTTACTGGTCAGGACATGCAGGTATTGCCGGAAAAATAGATCATATTAATGTTGATATGCAAAAGCATTATAGACTAAAAGAAAGTCAAATGGCCGGCACATATGCTGATCATGCGGGTTGTCTGACGCACCCGCGTAACTGTTGTGATTGCACTTCCAATCAAACTTGCAATTTAAAAAAATATATTCCCGGCAGATCAACATGAAGTGCCAATAACAAGTAGGTTTCAGGTTTCGGGTGTCAGGTGTCGGGAAACCGAAAGTTAATACAACCGTTTAATTGGTTTGATTGGTTTAATTCGTTCAATTGGTTCGATCTTAACCCGACCAATTCAACCAATGAAACAAATAAAACTAATAAAACAAATCTAACAAGTATTTGAACCCAACTCGATGAAATATACCAAATTGCTTTTCTAACATCTGTGTAGGGCATAATAAAATATGACATCAATATATAAAGAAGTCGCCGAGTTGATGGTAGATTTGAGGCAATGTGTGGCTTTGACCGGTGCCGGTATTTCAGCCGAAAGCGGCATTGCCACATTTCGCTCAAAAGGGGGCCTCTGGGAAAAATATGATCCCATGGTGTATGCATCCATCGAGGCTTTCAGAGAAGATCCAGCCAAGTACTGGACGATCCGGGGCGAGTTTATCCGAAATTATGATACCTATCAGCCCAACAAGGCGCATCTTGCGCTGGCGGAGCTTGAAGAAATGGGGATCTTGCAGCATGTGATTACTCAGAATATTGACGGCTTGCACAAAAAGGCCGGCAGCAAAAACGTAACTGAAATTCACGGAAGCCTGCGAGAGACATATTGTCTGGAATGCGGCCGGGAATTTTTAGCGCCGCACGTGCCCGAAGGCATGCCGCCGTACTGTGAGTGCGGGGGGGTGTTAAAGCCCAATACGGTATTGTTCGGCGAGCAATTGCCCGAAGGCGCGCTGGAAACGGCCTATCATCAATCTGCAGCCTGCAAACTGATGCTGGTCATCGGTACTTCGGCGGTCGTTCAACCGGCGGCATCTTTACCCGTTTTGGCCCGGCAAAAAGGGGCCAAAATCGTGGAAGTAAACATCGAGCGTGCGTTTGCCGGTGCGGATTTTTTCATCGAAGAAAAAGCGGCAGCCGGTCTTTCGGGGATTTTAGAGGAGGTAAGAAAGATTATTGGATAATTTGAAGTTTTTCCTAACGACTTTCAATCTTTTCTTTTCTGTTGCTAATTTGAATCTAAAGGAGAATTCATGTCGAAGGTTATCCTTGAGGCGCATGATACCCTATCCGTTTTGCGGTTAAATAACGGTGTCACCAATCCCATCAGCCCCGAATTGCTGGATGATTTAGGCGATGCGATAAAGCGTATAAAAAACGAATTTAAGGGAATGGTTTTAGCCGGTGGTGAAAAATTTTTCTGCATCGGGCTGGATTTGCCGGGCCTGCTCCCACTCGGCCGTAAGGAAATGGTCGAATTTTATTTCAAATTTATGCAGGTCGCCTTAGATCTTTACACCCTGCCGATGCCCACTGCCAGTGCTCTCAACGGGCATGCCACTGCCGGAGGGGCCATTTTTGCGCTCTGTTCGGATTTTCGGTTTGTATCCTCAGGCCGAAAATTAATCGGGCTTAATGAGGTCAAAATAGGCGTACCGGTTCCTTATCTGGCCGATTTAATATTGAGACAGGTTGTTGGTGATCGATGCGCCACTGAAATGCTGTTTAAAGGGGAATTTGTGGAGCCGGAAACAGCGCAAAAAATCGGCCTGGTTGACGGCGTTTTTTCTCCTGAAGATCTGGAAGAAAAAGCCGTAGCCAAAATCTCAGAGCTGGCAGCCTTGCCCTCTTATGGGCTGACAGAGATTAAGAAAAATCGTGTCGAGGCGGTGCGATCACAATTTGAAGCGGCGCGCAGCAAAGAAGCGGATCTGTTTCTCGACTGCTGGTTCAATCCTTCGGTTCAGGAGCTGTTAAAGGAAGCTGTCAAAAAGTTTTAGAAGGAAGTGATTATAGTGACTAAAGTGAACTAAAGTGGGAAGTGACTAAAGTTAAGGTGTCGCTACGCTCCTTCTTTTATAAAATGATAGAATTCATTAACTTTAGGCACTTTAGATCACTTTAGGCACTTTAGTCACTCGTGGTACTGTGGTATACAGCTTGATCTTGTATTTTTGAAATAAGTTCCGAAATTAATCTTGGACAAAGGCTAGATCTGGCATTTTGCGATTGACCCGATGGGATGGTTACGATAACGTGTGCCGGTATTAAATCACCAGTTGGAGCGCCAATAATTTTACGATGGAATTTGATAGAAGCAAGATTACGTTTATTTTTTTGGGTATCCTCACTTTGATTGCCGTTGGGACCGTCTTAAAATACACTCAATCGGTAATCCTTCCGCTTATTATTGCATGGTTGCTGTCATTTCTTATCGGCCCGGCCATCAATTTCATGACACGCCGGAAAATACCGACGACGCTGGCAGTATTAATTATATTGATTTTCTTGCTCGGTATCTTTTATTTATCCGGCACATTTTTGTATGCCCGGTTTGAGGCGTTCGTCTATGCATACCCCAGATACCATACGCGTTTTACCGAGCTGATTGCGACGGTAACCAGCCAGTGGAATCTGCCTTTTGACCCCCTCGCAGGCATTAACTGGGGCCAGAATATAGGCCGCTTTCTGGCACAGCTTTCCCGATCCATCTTTGCATTTGCCTCCCAGCTGGTTCTGGTGATTATTTTTCTTTTTTTCATCCTGCTGGGCAAGCCCTTTTTTAGATACAAAATCCTCAAATCCTTTTCGGCCCATAATGCGGATCAGATTAGCGAGATCACCTTTTCAATTACAGCGCAAATCAGGCGCTATCTATCCCTGCAGTTTCTGATTAGCTTTACAACCGGCGTTCTGGTGTGGCTGGCCCTGGAGATTATCGGGGTGGATTTTGCCGTCACCTGGGGGGCGTTGGCGTTTTTCCTTAATTTTATTCCAACGGTTGGATCGATTGTAGCCTCCATTCCGCCTATTCTGCTCGCACTGGTGCAATTTTATCCATCGCTTTGGCCCGGTATTATTACCCTTTTATCGTGCCTCACCATCCAGATGGGTATGGGAAACGCACTGGCACCAAAACTCATGGGCGACCAGCTAAATTTAAGTCCGGTGGTGGTCCTGCTTTCATTGCTGTTCTGGGGTTGGTTGTGGGGAATTGTCGGCGCCTTGATTTCAATACCGATTGCGGCCGCCATTAAAATCATCTGCGAAAATATCGAAACCCTGCATCCAATCAGCGTAATGATGGGATCCGGCAAAACCTATCAGCGGGAATATAACGGATAATCCTGCGCAGCCGGTCGACTCACCCTATCTCTTCCGTGAGTGAATTCAAAAAAAATCTGCAATCCACAATCAATTAGAAATTGGAAACTTGATTCAGAATGCCCAGGTTTTGTTTGATGTCCCCCGCAAGAAGCGGGATTTCACATCTTGATTTTTTAAATTAAGGTGTTCAAAAGGCGCGAGCCGTTTCGAAAACGGAGCGTATACGTAGTACGTGAGTATTTTGAAGCGGATTGATGAACTCTTTAATTTAGATTAAATCAGACGTGAAATCCCGCTTTGGCGGGACAACGCAGCTGTCGGGCAAATTACGGCCATCTGGAATCAAGTTTTACCAGCCCGCCTCTTCTTTTAGTGATTTAAGCGTCGCCACCAAACAAGCCTTCAGGGTAGCATTCACATTTTCGCCGGTTATGGCACTGGCGGCAAACGAGGGCACCTTGAGTTGTTGGTTGTAAGCTTTTTCCATATCTTCGACCGGCATCAAGGGAACACCTTCCTTGGCGAGATCACGCTTATTGTACTGCAGGATAAGCGGCATTGTCATGATGTTCTGGCCGTAACTTTGTAAGTTTATTGCGAGGTCTTTAAGGGATAGGATGTTTTTTTCATGGCGGACTTGAAGGGAATCAGCGACAAAGACAATGCCGTCAACGCCTTTTAAGACGAGTTTGCGCGTTGAGCTGTATTTTACCTGGCCCGGTACCGTGTACAACTGAATCCGGACGTCACAGCCCTTGATTTTGCCGACGCCCATGGGAACAAAATCAAAAAAGAGTGTCAGATCTCCTTTCGTTTTAATGGAGACCATTTCATCAGTCATTAAGGGTCTGCTATGTTTGAAAATATATTGCAGGTTGGATGTTTTGCCCCCCCTACCCGGGCCGTAGTAGACAATTTTGCATTCAACCTCCCGTTTTTTTAGATTAATAACTGCCATGTTCAATAATTATAGAAATTTGTAAAGAAAGTGTCAATCTGAAAGAAGTAATATAAAATCAATTCAATTAGTTATATTCCAAGTTGACTTGGATCGAATTTGGGCTTTCAGGTGCTTTAAAATTGGAATCATTTGTATAGGTTTGCAGATGATAGATTCCATCATATTATTATTGGCATTTTTCTGCCAAATCTTGAATCTGATCCGATCCACTGAATTATCTGACACCGGC
>JASFIU010000095.1:0-11877 GCA_050122495.1 Desulfobacterales bacterium
CAATACCTGGTTTCAGGACTCGCCACCGGCAGCATCTATGCGCTGGTAGCGCTGGGCCTGGCCTTGATCTATCGCTCGACGCGCATACTGAATTTTGCGCACGGAGATATCACCACGGCGGGCACCTTTATGGCCTTTACCCTGCTGAGCCTGAATTTGCACTGGGCGCTGGCTTTTGTTATCGCCATCGTCTTTGGAATGATTCTGGCGATGGCCTTCTATTTCTGCGTCCTGGTTCCGGCGCAGCGGCGCGAGGCCACCCACCTGGGACAGATTATCCTTACCCTGGGGCTGGGCCTCATCCTGCAGGGCCTGGTATCCTACTTCGGCGGGACGGTCCCCCAGGCGTTCCCCTTTCCGCTTTCGGACATCAAGATTTATCACCTGGGAGAGGTGGTCGTCAGCCAGCTGGGCCTGGGCACCTTTATCATCGGTTTGCTGGCCTGTTTGCTCTTTTATTTGCTGGTGCAAAAAACGCGCATCGGCCTGGCCATGCGCGCCACTTCTGAAAATCTTCCCGCCGCCCAGACAATGGGCATCCCCACCCGCAAGGTGTTGGCCTTCAGCTGGGGCCTGGCGGCCCTGCTGGGCGTGATTGCCGGTCTTTTTCTGGCTCCCGCACTGCTGCTGGATCCTTTCTTTATGCTGGAGCCGTTTCTGAAAGGATTTGCAGCCGCCATTTTAGGCGGTTTAAACAGCCTGCCCGGCGCCATCGTCGGCGGCCTTATCCTGGGCGTGGCCGAAAGCCTGGCCGGTGGATTCATATCGATTGCCTTTAAAAATACGATGGCTTTTGTGATCATCATTCTGGTGCTGTTGTTCCGCCCCGAGGGGCTTTTGGGCAAGGAGTTCAAAGAACGCGTATAGAACCTTTCTTAAAAATGCGGTTATCGAGGACGAGAAGGAGGACGAGGACGAAATTATCCAATATTCCTCCTCGTACTCGTTGTCGTTCTCGTTCTCGAAACTCGAAACCTGACACCTAAAAAGAAGACGCCGGTGCGGCAGACTTCGCTGCACCGGCGTCTATTTTTTGTTTACACGTTAGTGTAGACTGAGCTTACGCTTTCTTCATGGCGGCCAGAACCCTTTCGGGGGTTAGCGGCATACGCCTTACCCGCGCGCCGGTAGCATTAAAGACGGCATTGGCCACGGCCGGGGCCAGCGGCATGACGCCCGGTTCCCCGATCCCGCCGATATCTTCATTGCTTTTAACGATATGAACGTGAACTTCGGGATTCTCGCTCATTCGAATGAGCCGATAATCATCAAAATTCGCCGATGCCACCCCGCCCTTGGCAAATTGCACTTCCTCAAACAGGGTAGTACTCACGCCCATGGCGACGGCGCCCTGAATCTGAGCCTCCAGGGGACCTGGATTAACGACGGGACCGCAGTCAACCGCCACATCAACCCGGTGGACCCGAACTGCGCCGGTCTTTGCATCAACGGAAACCTCGGCCACTTCAGCGATGGAAGTCCCGAAACTGCGGTGCTGGGCAATGCCGCGCCCCCAACCCTTGGGCAGAGGTTCGCCCCAGTTCGAGTTAAGCGCCACCGTTTCCAGAACCCGGCTGGCACGCTTGTCATCCGTCAGCCTTTCCAGACGAAAGGTCAGCGTGTCTTTTCCGGCCAAATGAGCCATTTCGTCCATGAAGGACTCGGTCGCAAAGGCATTGGGTGCGTTCTGAACGGATCGCCAGGGCGCCACCGGAATGGGCAGATCGTTGAGGACCAAGTTCACAGAAAAATTCGGGAACTGGTAAGTCATGTTGGCCTTGTTGGGGCTTTTGGGTGAATCCCACAAACCCCACAGGCAGTAAGGATCGATGCCGTTTTTGACTGTCCCCCCTAAATGCTGATACAGAGAGGTGCAGGAGACCTTGTGATCCCAGACAATCAGCTGGTTGCGGTTATCCAGGCCGCCCTTGACCCTGTGGGCCATGGCCGAACGGAAATAGTCGGTTTGAAGGTCTTCTTCACGGGTGTAAACCACCTTAACAGGTTTTCCCGAAGCTTTGGAGGCAATGACGGCCTCGACCAGCTGATCCGGCCTGGCCCTTCTGCCGAAACCGCAGCCGAGAAAAGTGGTGTGAATGTGGACCTTCTCCGGCGGCAATCCCGAAATTTTCGTGGCAACCATATGGCTGAGTGTCTGCCCCTGGGTGGGGATATATACATCGCAGCGATCGGCACGAACATCCGCCGTGCAGGTCTGGGGCTCCATGGTGGCATGGGAGACACAAGGGATGTAGTAGGTCGCCTCGTATGTTTTTTTGGCGGCACTTAAGCCCTTTTGAATATCGCCTTTGGTGATAACGTTGGCGCCCGGTTTTTCCAGGTCTTTAATGAAACTCTCTTCAACGTAGGCCGTATCCATCTGCGGATGCGTGCCCTTGTCCCATTTGGTATTTAGGGCGTCTCTACCCTTCATGGCCGCATCCAGGCTCTTGGCAACAACAGCGATTCCCCGGGGGGTGGGCACGACTTTTATGACGCCCTTGATCGCCATGGCGGCATTGCCGTCAAAGGAAAGATGCTTGGCGCCATAGGCCGGTGGACGCGCCAGCACGGCATAGTGCAAATTCGGCAGATCCACATCTGAGCCAAAAACGGCCTTCCCGCTGACCTTTTCGGGGATATCGACTCGCGGCATAGCCTTGCCCATATATCTGAATTCACTCTCTTTTTTGAGGGTGGGCGACTGGGATACAGGAAGTTTGGCGGCCTTAAGACTTAATTGCCCATAGGTGAGCTTCTTGCCGGATTTAAGGTTGACAACCGTTCCTTTTACGGCCTGGCACTGGGATACGGGAACTTTCCACTCTTTGGCAGCGGCTTCCAATAGCACGGCCCGACCGGCGGCACCGGCTTTGCGCAGGGGTGCGTAAAATCCCCTGACACTGGCACTGGCCACGGTAAGCTGATTACGCAAAATGGGGTTTTTAAATTCGTCTGCGGCCGGGGCCTGTAAAATTTCAAGCTGATCCCAATCCGCTTCGAGTTCATCGGCGATGATCATGGGAAGCGCTGTTTTAACGCCCTGGCCCATCTCGGAATTGGGCACCATCACCTTAACGATATTATCGGGGGTAATCTGAAAAAATGCGCTGGGTTTGAACCCTTCAGCAGCGCCGGCTTCGGCGGAACCACTGACAAGTTTGGTCCCCAAGGGGGTTACATAAGCCGCAATTGTCAGACCGGAGGCTGCCAGGGAACCTTTCAAGAATGTACGGCGTGTCATAGCTGTTTTCATGATATCGTTCCCTCCTTTCTCATGATCTGAATGGCCGTTTCGATGCCCTTTTTCATGCGCTGATAGGTTCCGCAGCGGCAGATGAGATCATCCATGGAGTCGATGATATCCTGGGCATTGGGGTTTTCGCTTTGCGACAGAAGCCCGACCACCTGCATCATCACGCCGGGCTGGCAGTAACCGCATTGGACGACCTGCTCCTGTATCCAGGCCCTTTTGACCGGATGATCCTCAGAAAGCCCTTCAATGGTCGTAATGTCGGCGCCCTCGGCATCTCCAGCCGCAACTTCGCAGGATCTTTTGGCCTCGCCTTCGATCAGAACAGTACAGGAACCGCATTCCCCGATACCGCAACTGAACTTGGTACCGAAGAGCTTGAGATGATCCCTTAGTACCCAGAGCAAACTCATATCTTTGGGAGCATCTACGTTGTAGTTTTTGCCGTTTACCGTCAGAGAAATCATGAAAAACGCCTCCTTTCTTCATTTAGCGATTGTTTGTATAAAAAAAAGCCTAAAAATGAGCGAACCCATTTTTAGGCTTTAAACCAGAAAAAGATTGATAACCACCGCATCAGATGCAAAGTTCATTGAGGTGCCGTTCCGGAGTCGATTTAACCAGTCGAAATGGAATTCTAGGTCAAATGTAGAATGAAAATTGAGACTGAAGGCTATTCATTACCACATTGTATCTCGATAGGTCAAATCAAAATTGCGGCAAGATAGAGACATCTATTGGATTTGGTGCGCTCATC
Organism: Desulfobacterales bacterium; assembly: GCA_050122495.1. GTDB lineage: Bacteria > Desulfobacterota > Desulfobacteria > Desulfobacterales > JAHEIW01 > JAHEIW01. Next base: position 4,011 of record JASFIU010000095.1, read on the forward strand.
GGATTTTGATTTGACATACTCAAATCTATTCTTTACGCTCCTTTCAAAATAAACCGCTTCCATGAAGCGGAGCCCGGTTTTAATCATTAAAAAAAATGAAAGTAACCCGACGACAATTCATTAAGGGCGTCGCCGCCGCGGGCGCCATCACCTGTGCAGGCAAATGGATCGGTGTTGACGACGTCCTTTCAGATAACCACAAATCGCGAGTTTTTCGCGTCACCGGGTGCCCCGCACACGACGGTCAATTGCGCCACCTGGGTCTGGATGCCTTATTGGACCTTCTGGCGCAAAACGGCCTCAAATTATTCCGCACCGACAAAGCCCATCCATGGGGAGGATCTGCCGGTATCATCGCCACCGATGATGTGGTGCTGATCAAAGTCAATTGCCAGTGGAAATGCCGCGGCACAACCAACACCGATGTATTGCGCGGGCTGATTTATCGGATCCTGCAACACCCTGACGGATTTAAAGGCGAAGTGGTGATTTTTGAAAACGGTCAGGGGCGCGGTGGCTTCGATGGGATCAGCCAGGGCGGATCTGCCTACGATTCGTGGCCCGAAATCGACAATGAGATCTGGGTCAACGCCGAAGAACAGCAGGTGCTGACCGTAGATTATCTGCTTTATAACGTTTTTAAAAATGATCCGGTCAGTTCTTTCCTGCTCGATCCGGTGCGCTCCATTTTTATATCGGATTCGGAAAATGTTGCCAACGGCTACCGTAAAATCTCGGGGGTTTCGTATCCCTGCTTTACCTCTTTGATGGGTCACCGTATCGAACTGCGAGAAGGCATCTGGACCGGCTCCGAATACGGCGACAATTTAAAACTGATCAACCTCCCCGTTTTAAAAACCCATGCGGGTACCGGCATCACCGGGGCTTTAAAACACAGCTATGGCATTCTGTCCATGGATGACGGCAGCAGTGGTATTCGCCATTACAGCGACTCCGGCAGCCAGTGCGGCAAAATGTGGGGCCTGGTGAAGGAAGCGGATTTAAATATACTCGACTGCATCTGGGTAAGCCCGGACAGCCTCTCCGGCTACCCCGTATCGACAACCCATCGCGCCAACATGCTTCTGGCTGGAATCGATCCGGTGGCCCTCGATTATTACGGCAGCAAGCATATTCTTTACCCGCTGGGCGGACCCTATCAAAGCCGGCACAATCCCGACGCCGATCCGAGCCTTATCGCTCACCTCAGCGACGCCCAGGATTTTATCAACGCCAGTGGCGGCATAGCGGGCGAGCCCGCGCGCAGAGGTGACGAAAATATCGAAGTGATATCGGCGTCGGCCGGAGGGGAGTCAGACGGCGACCGCGACACCGGAGGCGGGGGCGGGAGTTCCAGCTGTTTTATTGCCAGCGCTGCCAGCGGATCTCCCTGTCAAAGGTAAGCATCAGAGGTCAGAGGTCAGTAAACAGAAGACAGAAATCAGACAGGGTGAAATGTCTTCCAGTTTTTATCATCTGTCTTCTGCCCTCTGACTTCTGAACTCAGGTTTGATCGCGCCAGATCTCGAGCAGGGTCAAATCATCATTGGCTTTTGCGTTACCTCTCCACTGGCGGATTAAATCCAGCAGCCCTTTGCCCCAGGGCGGGCCCTTGGCATTCTGGATATGGTCGATCAGGCGCTCATTGCCAAACAACTCCTTATCCTCATTCTCGGCTTCAATTACGCCATCTGAAAAAAAGAGCACCGCTTCTCCGGGGGAAAGCATAATTTCCTTTTTTTCGTAATGAACATCAGGCGTGACGCCGATCGATATTCCCTTTAACTGCGGTAAATTCCCAAGCCCGCCCGGGCCGATCCACAGGGGCTGTAAATGCCCCCCCAGGACAAGTTCCAATTTGCCGCTCGCGGGCCAATATCGGCCGAGGACAATGGTGGCAAAAAAGCCTTCTTCCGACGTCAGGCTGTGCAGCGTATTGTTTACGGTGCCAAGCAGCGCGTCCACTCCACTTTGAAGCAGGGCCTCGCTGCGGATATTTGTAGACAGAGCCGCCATAATGAGAGCCGCCGGAACGCCTTTACCGGAAACATCGGCGACATATGCCAATAGGCTGCTATCCGGCAGGGGAATCACATCATACAAATCGCCGCCGACATAGGTGGCTGGGGTCGATTTAGCCCAGATATGGCTTGCGGCATCCAGTTCCGGAATTTTGGGCCAGAACAGGGATTGAATCTGGGTGGCCGTTTCCAGCTGTGCTTTGAGCTGAGCCGATTGCTCAAGGACCGTATCGTGCAGCTCTTTGATGCGTAACATCGACTTCACTCTGGCAACCAGCGCGGCTTGATCCACGGGCTTGGTCAGGTATTCGTCGCCGCCGGCTTCGAGACCGGCGACGACATCTTTTGAATCCGCCTTGGCCGTGACCATGATAATGGGTATAAACGGCAGGGAAGTATCCGCGCGGATGTGCCGGCAGACCTCGATGCCGTCCATTTTGGGCATCATGATGTCCAGCAGGATCAGATCCGGCTGCACGTCTCTGGCCATCGCCAACCCTTCTTCGCCGTCCGCCGCGGTGATGATCTCGTAATTGTTGGCCGCCAGGCGCATCTGCAGGATCTCCACATTGGCGGGGTTGTCATCCACAATCAGGATCAATGGCGGTGTTCGCATGATTTCCTCTCATCACCTACTGTTGCAAGTATTCGCGGATCTTTGCCAAAAGCTCGCGCGGGCTGAACGGTTTGGTGACATAGGCATCGCAGCCGGCCTCGAACGCCTTGACATCATCGCCGCTCAAGGCATAGGATGTGACCGCAATGATGGGGACCGCGCTTACGGCAGTATTGGCCCTGATCCGGCGGGTGGCCTCGTACCCGTCGAAATCAGGCAGCTGAATATCCATCAGGATCAGTTCAGGGCCCTGGGTCTCGGCCGCCGTGACACCCTCTTGCCCGTTAACCGCCTCGATCACCTCATAGCCGGCGCTTGTGAGAAGGTCGCGCATGATACGCATGTTATCTACATTGTCTTCGACCACCAAAATTTTCGTATTCATCATTCATCCCTTTGCCGGTCGACCCGGACCGGTAGCGTGAACCGGAAGGTCGAACCTTTACCCACATCGGACTCTACCCAGATGCGGCCACCGTGCATTTCAACGATCTTTTTGACAATCGAAAGCCCCAGACCGCTTCCACCCTTTTCCCGGGTACTGGATCCGTCGGCCTGTTGGAACTCATCAAATATTATTTCCTGATCGGCTTCCGAAATCCCGGGCCCCGTATCCGCTACAGCGACCGAAAAGGTTTCGTCGGATTCTGTCACCTCCACCGTGACTTGCCCCTCATCGGTGAATTTAAGGGCATTCCCCAACAGATTTAAGAGCACCTGGGCAATGCGTTGCTCGTCTCCCCGGGCGACACTTAGATCCTTCGCAACCTTTGCTTTTAACTCGAGCTTTTTCTCCAGCGCCAGCGCCTCAACCGAGGCAAAGACCGTTTGAACCACTTCCCCCATGGAATAGTCATTAAGCGAAAGGGTCAGCTGGCCCGCCTCGATCTTGGAAAGATCGAGGACATCATTGATCAGGCCGAGCAAATGGCGCCCATTTTTTTCAAGACGTTCGAGGACTTCTTTAATCTTTTCCGGTACGTCGCCATAAATGTTGTCGAGAATCAGTTCCGTGTAACCCAGGATGGCATTCAGGGGAGTTCTAAGCTCGTGACTCATGTTGGCCAGAAACTGCGATTTGTGCTTGTTGGCAATTTGGAGCTCCCGCCCTTTTTCTTCGATTTCACGAAAAAGCTGCGCGTTATGGAGGGCGACGGCGGACTGGGTTGCAAACGTTTGCAGCAGCTTTTCGACCGGTTTCGAGAACCATCCGGCCTCCTTGCGCCGGACCACCAGCCCGCCGAATAGATGGTCTTCGCGCAGCAGCGGCACTGCCAGCATGGCCCGAAAGCCGGCCTTCTTAACGAAGGGCAGCGGATAATCCGCAACATTCTCAAGATCAGGAATTTGTTCCGGTACGCCCTTGATGACGGCCCGGCCGATTACGGTATCGTCCCCCACACCATGGGCGGATTGGCGCAACGCTCGGACAAAAGCGTCGTCAACACCGTAATTTGACCGCGGCACAAAAACCTGCGCGGCTTCATCGAACTCGTAGATGGTGCCGGCATCGGCTTTTGAAAGCTGCACCGCGTGGCGCACAATGCCCGACAGCACCTTCTCAATATCGAGGTTGGAGCTGACCACCCGGCTGATTTCCACCAGGGCTTTCTGTTCTTCTACGGCTTGGCCCAGCTGGCCGGTGCGCGCCTCGAAAATCCAGATCGCGGCAATAATGAGGACGATCAACGCCACAATGCCGTATATTTGTAAATGAACCTGTTTTTTGGCGCTTTCACCTGAAACTACGATTCGGATCTTGCCGACATCCTTTTCGTCAAACTGAATATTAGATGATTTGACAATAAATTTCGCGCCCAAAAATAATGACGGTTGCAAGGATCCTTTAAGCTCTTCTAATTCAAAACCGGGCCGTTTTTTCTCGGTGATAACCTGATCCTGCTTCGATATCTTGGCATAAACAATAGACCCATCTATAAATATGGCCTCAACAAAGCCATTGACAATATCTTTGTCCAGATTCTTCAGGGGCGCCGGCAGGCTGGTGCGAGCAAGCTTCATGACATTGTCTATCCGCTTTTCGAGCTCGCCTTCGATCAGGATGATGTTGAAAACAATGCCGACCGCGGCAAACGCAATCAATATTAGCGTAACGATGCCGATGAAAGCATAGCTGAAGCGTCGGCTAAGACTGCGGGTTTTTGGAGCAAGTGCTGGTGAATGCGCGTCTGTCATAGGCCTCATCCTCCACGGCTTCTGGGTACCGGCCACACTAAGGAGAAATCCGGGCTCCTATGGCGGCTTGCAGGAATAAGCACGGTAATAGAGATTTGATTCGCTCTAAAAGATCAAACGCAGTTCTCAGGTCAGATGATCTCGAAGATCAGGATGTTCTTAAAATTTTTTATAGCGCATTCATTTACAATGGGTCAAATAAAATTCATGCGCGGCTGTCAGTTTTGACTTCTCTTTTTCTTCCAGGTTTTTAGCGTCGAGAGAAAGAAAGCAAAAGCTATTGCAGCCGCTTGAAAAGTTCCCCAAATCAGGCGCATGTTCCGATTGTGAAAATAGCGCGGGGCTGATAATGCCGCAAGTCCCTTTTCTTTGGCAATGGGCACCAAACTGTTTAGCCAGAGCCCCGGCCAGAAAGCTCCAAAAATTACCCCATATGGATTGATACACCATCTAACGGTAACCCATTTGTGCTCAAACCAGCCCGACCGCCTGAATAATTATTCATTAAATCAACATCTTGATTAATGATTCATAAAAAAATGCCGATATTAGATTAGATAAGACCGAATTTAGGTTAACCGCTTCTGTGCTCGGCTACTTTCAGCCGCTATACGATTCGGTTACAAGCCTAATCCGGCAAGACAAGAGATACAGAAATAACGGAAAGACGGATTTTAAAAACATCGAGATTTAGCAAGGGGAAAAAGATGCTAGCCCAAACTCTGGCGAAGGTTCAACTCCTTTTAGAAGAGGCGCAACAAAAGCTCTCCGAGGAGTCGGTTGCGGTTATTGAACGCGTCTACAACGATGTCGTCAACCTCGATAATTTCATTAAGAAAAAAGTGGTTGAAGCTGAAAATGACAAAAACCTTGATTTTATTCAGAAAAAAGCCGCAAAACGAGAGGCTTTCGAACGCGCCGAGCGCAAGCTTGAAGTGCTGAAAGATAAAAGAAATTATGCGACCATGATCGAACAAATCGAGATAAAACTGGAAGATGGCGCTGAAGCGGAAGAAGTCTCCCTTTTAAAATTTTTACAACACAGAGAGATACGTGATCGGCTGGCAACCATGACCGAGGCGCAAATTCTATCTCATTTTGGGGATTCTCTTTTTGACGGCAGTAACGAACTGCTGCTGGATGCCATCTTAAATGCACCGCCCGGATTTGAAATCTTAAGTGAGGATATACTCAGCAATTTAAGAATCATTAAAGCTAAAAAAATACACCCGGATATTACCGATAAAATTGAAGCGGTGGAGGAGCTAAAATCCAAGACAATGCAGATATTTAAGTTGATTAAAGCCGAACTGGATAATTTAAGGCTAAAGGAGCTTCCCGAAGCCATTGCCGGGAAGGCCTAGCTTAATAATAATGTTGTTGTCCGTTGAAACCGGGAAATGATGTTAATTTTTTACCTGGGAGTCGTTTGTGAGTCGTAATTCGGATCGAAGAAAAACAAAGCGCTATCATTTCGAGAGCGTCATTTTGCATGATACCCTGTTGCCCGATATTTTCCATGATGCCAAAATGTATGATATCAGCAAAGGCGGGGTTCATTTTGAGTCTGATCAAAGCCTTTATCCGGGAGAGGAAATTTACATCGGCTTGAAAAGCAGCCCCTATGCTGAAGACAACGAAAAATATTTTTCTTATGTGCGAATTAAATGGCGTAAAGTCTTGCCCAACTCTAATTTTAAATTTGGATATGGTGCTGAATTCATTAAAGCAAGCGCGTCTCTTTTAAAAATTATAGATATCGCTGATTTCGATGACGGGAAGTCTGAAGATCGAGCACCTCAAAAAGAGAGCGATCCGAGGGAGCACCAGAGGGCAGCTTACCGCAAGGTCGTTTATTTTACTTCACGAAAAACCAAGCACAAGGGTTTTATTAAAAATATAAGTCGCGGGGGAGCTTACATTTTAACCCGGGAGACATTTGCGATCGGTCAAATGATAAGCCTGTTTTTTCCGGCTACCCGGCTCAAAAAGGAACTCAGGCTGAAAGGCTGGATCGTTCGGGTCGACCAGAATGGGATCGGTGTAAGATTCGATCGCAGATCGGGAAAAGACCGCCGCGGCGATCTAGATCGCAGAATAAAAATTATGGATCGCAGAAGAAGAAGAAAAGTAAAAAAAAAGGGCGCACAGCGTAAAACATCAGGTCGTCCGGTTAAATTCGCTTCACTTCCTTCCGGGAAAACCCCGAAGAAATAAGCTCCACCCGGTTAAACCGTCAAATCAAAAACCCGATAAAACAATAGACATTGTTCCGATACTCACTTATAGTCTACACTTGAATTCTGCCCCGCTTTGCGGGATGAAGCATCTAATTTTAGGACAGTAAGGTGCTCCTCATGAAAAGTAATGAGAAGTTGGGATGATGTTTACATGAATGATACCTCCGAAAAATTCGTCAATTATTATGAGTTACTGGGAATCGATTCGCAAGCCGACCCGGAAGAAGTGCGCCAGGCCTACTTAACAAAGATAAAAGAATGGCATCCGGATATAAATCCGGAACGTATCGAAAAAGCCGAAGAAATGACCAAGATCCTCAACCAGGCCTATCATATCCTGGGTGATCCCGAACAGCGCAAAAACTACGACCGCATGCTTAAATTTACCCGGGGCAAGGATTTTGGCGAATTTATAAACGATGACGCCATTCGCAATAAGATCAACAAGGCCTATCCGGCTCTAAAAAAGGTCCTAGAAAACGTTCGCGAACTCTATGCGCTTTTTAAAAATTCCATAAAAGGAGATTACAAATTACACCCTGCCAATGTGGCCATGATCGGCGGGGGGCTGCTGTATTTCCTTTTGCCCGCGGACCTGATCCCGGATTTCATACCTCTGGTGGGGTACCTGGATGATCTGGCGGTCTTAACCACCATTATGAATTCCCTTAAGGGTGAAATCAACGAATATAAGGCCTGGAAGGAAACAGGAGTGAAAGGCCGTTTCAAAAAATCTTCTTAAACCCGATGGCCTCTCCGCCGGATTAAGTCCTGGTTCGATATAATCACTTCAA
>JASFIU010000096.1:0-11838 GCA_050122495.1 Desulfobacterales bacterium
CGCTAGTTCCGGTCATCACCAAAACCGAGACAGTGGTTCCGACCCTCAGCTTAACTTCCTCGGGCACCTCATCGAGATGGATGCGCACGGGCACCCGCTGGGCCAGCCGGATCCACTCAAAGGTCGGACTGATGTTTGGCAACAGATCATAGCCGGCGCTGCCATCTTGCTGGGCAATGCCCCAACCCAGACTGTCGACACGGCCTTCCAGCGGTATGTCAGGGTATGTCATAAGGGTGACGATGGCCCGGTCCCCCTTGCGGATATCCTTGATATAGTTTTCCCTGAAAAACCCGTCGATCCAGAAGCTGTTGACGTCCACCAGCGCCAGGGCCGGCTGGTTTTCCACTGCCTGACTGCCCAGTCTGAGATTCAGGTTGGTCACATAGCCGTCCACCGGCGCTTTTACCTGGGTAAACTCCAGGTTGAGCTCGGCTTCGCGCACCTCGGCTTGGGCCAGACGCAGCTGGGCATTACTTTCGCCTGGTGCGCCGAGATCAGCCTGGGCTTTAGCCAGGTTCGCTTTGGCCTCACTCAGTTGAGCCTGCATTTGCAGCAACTGGGCTTCTGCATTGGCTTTTTCATTCACAACAGCGATGTAATTTCCCTTGGCCGACTCGACCCTTTTTTGGGATGTGGCTCTCTGTTTAATTAGTATCTGCTGGCGTTTGTATTCTGCGTCAGCCTGATCGACCCGGCCGGCATATCCCCTTATTTCGGCCTCCGCCCGTTTTATATTGGCGCTGGCAGCCTCGACGTCAGCCTGAGCGGCCTCGACTTGCTTCTGCAAGGATTCGATTTCGTCGCGAGTATTGTCAAGCTGGGCGCGCTTTTGTTCCAGGGTTGCTTCAAACGTACGCGGATCGATCGCAAACAACAAATCACCGGCCTTGACAAGCTGGTTGTCCGCTATCGGCAGCTTGACAATCGGAGCGGAAACCCGGGGTGTAATCTGAACCACCTGTGCACGCACCTGACCATTGCGTGTCCAGGGATTGGTGGCGTAGTCCCAGTACTTGAACAGAACCACGATTACGGCCACCGCAACAATTACAACGGTTAGCAAGTATTTCAATTTCCCCTTCATGAATATTCCTCTATTCTAATTATAGTAGTAACTTCCATATCACAAGCACCAACTGTTTAAATTACAAATGACAAGCACCAAATTACAAATAAATCTCAAACTCCAATATCCAATGATCAAAACAGATTTGAGTTTTCGAATTTAGATTATTTTGATTTTTCCAAAATTGATGAGAAAATTTTCTTTAATTCATTGGCCTCTTGCCGCAAGCGTTGCGCTTCATCAGCATTTTTCAGATCGTTAGTCTCATTAATTAATCTGAGCCAATAAGCGCTTTCTTTTGCTTCCTTGCGGCATATTTTAATCCTCATTATAAAGTCCTTTTTGCTCAGTGCTTCATTCGCTTCTCTGTAATTTGTGCCCACTGAACCTGAGGCTTTTACCACTTGCTTGCTGTCCTCAATATTTGCAGTTGTTTTCGGCAATGTTTTTACGAACAGCCTAACATCTTTAGCGAATTGAAAGGTCCTTTCTTCAAGATCATATACAGGCTTGGAATTTTGAATTTTGGTCATTGTGATTTATTTGTTATTTGAAATTTGTTATTTGGGATTTTACGCTTCATAAATTATATGGGAACAACGAAAGTCCCTATAATTACTGTATAAATAACCGCCAGCGCCAGAAAAACCAGCGGTGGATAGAAAAAATAGCGTGACAGACGAAAGCGGTTGAGCAGCATGGCCGTCACCACTGCTGCCGCGAGACCGAGTATGCCGGCAATCAGCAAAGGTGGAAAATAGACCTCACCAATGGTGAATTCTTTGGGGATGAAGTGCATTATTATCTCCTTATTACCCTAACTAACTTATGGAAATCAAATCATAAACACTAAATCTCAAGGAACGGGGAATGGAAAAAGATTAACGTCCAACATCGAACGCTCAACGTCGAACTTCCAATGCGGAATTGTTTCGTATCCTAATTTTATTTTCTGAAGTTCAATGCTCGCCGGCCTCAAGAGGGTTGACTGTTCGATATTTAGCTTTTTCCCGTCCCTTATTCGACGTTGGAAGTTCAACGTTCAATGTTGGACTTTCTTCTTTATTAAGCCGTGAACCTTTTTTAAAACCTGGCTTCCTTCCATTGTGCCCAGTCAATTGTTCCCGCATGTCCTGCATAATTGATCAACGCTTCGGACACGCCCCGGTAAGCACCTAACATGCGGTAAAAATTCTCAGCGTCCCGGGCACGGAGCTGCCCCTTGGCTGTAGTGTCCAGTGTTGCCTTGATGCGCTCCTCCAGTCGATCTATGACCTTGTCCAGCTTGTTATGAAAAGCTTCTCTATCGCCGGCGGCCGGATTTTCCGCCAAACTTTGAAAGGTTTCCTGCACCTTGAGGCGCCAGGCCCGAGCGTCCGCCTGCAGCGCCTGCACCAGGGATTGTGCCTTTAGATCGCCGCGTTCCTCGAGCAATTCCTGCATGCGGTAGGTGAGCCCTTGCACGCTGGTCGCCAAGGCCTGAACCTGCTGCGGCGAGGCGCCGGACAGTGTATTCGTGTCGATGTGCGGAACCCAGACCATGAGTTTTCGGGGCAGCGTCAATACTTCGCGGGAGTGAAAGGCCTCCATCCAGCGTCCCAGCCGTGTCATCGACCGCTGCGGGTCCCGTTGCATGGTGGACATCAGGTATTCGCAGCTGCGGAAGAAGCGGCCGATCAGGTGCCGAAATGCCCGCTCGGGGCGAAATGAAAAAGGAACGTGCGCCGTGATAATCAAAATCAGGAAGAGCAGCGTGTACTGCATTGCAATGTTAGCGACTTTGAGGAAGCTATACGTCTGTGCGTTGGAGATGGAAGCAATTGTGACAAACATGGCCAGCCCTAATGCCCTGCCCAGGGCCTGCCGGGGCGTGGCGAAGAGATAGCAGATAGCGAATGTGATCGCAAAGATGAGTAAGCCCAGGCCAAGAAAACTGGATAGCTGCGGCATCACGAAGATGTGCACCAGTCCGGCGAATATCACGCTCATGGCCGTCGGCATGAATAGCAGTTTGATCGGTATCTGTGGCATGGTCGCCATGGGCATTGCAAAAGGGACGGCCATGCTTACAAACCCAGCTCCACCTGGAAAATCGTTAATGTAGATCAAGCCAAGATAAGCCAGCCACATGGTCACCATGACCCGGATGGCGCACATTATGCGATCCGGATCGGGCACGTATCCGCTGCGTGGCCGGGGAGTGGTGTCGGCCTCAGAAACCGATTGGCCGAAACCTTTGATGTCGCTGAGGCTGTTAAACATGGATCGGGTGACCCGTTCAAGATGTTGCAGCCGGGACCGGTTGACGGCCAGTGCCGCCTTGGGGAAGTGGGAGAGGGCCCTGACCTCAGATGTATCCAGGTCCAGATCCATAGCTGCCGGATGTCGCTCGGGCGCCTGATTGTCGAGCATACGACCGATCTGCGCCAAGCGCTCCTCGAGTTCTGCGCCAAAGGCCTCCAGGTTGGGCAGCAGACGCGTCAGATTCAGGGCTTTCACCTCGGTGAAACTTACACGCCAACGGTTCATTGTCTCGGTCAGTTCCATCGCATAGCCCCGGTAACGCCCCCACTGCTGCCGCACTTCCCAGACTTCGTAGGTATCCGTCTGAGCCGCATCAAGGAGCTGATTAAACCGTGTCTGTTCCTGCGCCTCCTGGGCCCTCAGGGCCTGCGCTTGCCCTGCCTCCCTCTGGCCGCGCATCAGGTCCAGATAGGACCGCAAAAGCTGTTTCTGGGTCGCCAGCAGTTTGCCAGCGGCGGCCTCGAAGTCGGCGCGGCTGTTGACAGGCCAGATGAGAATCGAAATCAGGCTGTAAACCAGGATGCCCAGTCCGGTCTCCTGGACGCGCAGCACCGCGGTTTCGAAGGCCTTGGTAGAATTAGGTTCGGCGCTCATACAGATGACCGCGCACACGAAACCGCAGACATGCCAGAAATACTTGTGTTTCGCTCCGCCCATCATGTAGGTGCAAATGCCGATATGGAAAGAGAGAAAAAGCATGAAAAGCCAGCGGTCCTGTGGGAACAGGGCGATTAAAACCAGCGCGACAACGGTCGCCACCAATGTGCCCAGCATACGCAAGGCAGCCTTGTTCAGGGACTGCCCGGCCGTTGCCAGGCTGGTCATGGCCACGGCGAAACCGGCCCAGTAAGGTTTTTCCCAGTTCATAGACAAAGCAATACCATAAGCGATGGTCATGGCCAGGCCGGTTTTGATGGATTCTTTGGTGCGAGTGGATAGCGGAAACATGGCTTTGCCCGGATATTATAGTCTTATTTAAATACAACTCAACAGGCAACAATTTTACTGCTATTGGACTCCAATAACCCCATGCGAGCGAAAAAGAAATCCACGTGCTGTTCGATGGCCACAGAGGTTACTTTCGATAGGGAATCACGAGTACCGGACAAGGGGCGCGGTTAATAACATTTTCGGTTATTGTACCCTTGACAAAGTCCTTGAGATTGTCGCGGCCGTCGGTACATATCACGATAAGGTCTACACGCTCTTCAGATGCTACATCGATAATGGTATCCTCCGGTGTCCCCTTTCGCAGCAGATAGGTTATCTCGATGTCCTCTGCGTGCAGCTTATGAATGACGGCTTTCATTTCTTCTTTTGATTCGAGGGCAACCTGTCGATATTTTTCTTTCAATTTATCGACGCTAACCCTTAACATTTCGCGCTCGTGTTTATCCATAAACTCACTATGGACGTTTAGCATCGTTATCCGTGCGTTGAACTGATGCGCAATCTGAACGGCTTTCTTAAGGGCGATGTAAGCCCGCTCCTTCAAGTCCGTCGGGCACAATATGTGGAAAATCATGTTGCTCTCCGTTTGTTGGTTTAGGGGTTTCGCTATTTACCCAATAGCCGAAATCATAGGCGATTGCTCCATTTCTCGTTTTGTTCCGGCAATTAAAAGTGTGCTTGCAGCGGCTACCTTTATCTTTTATCTGCTTAGCGTCCTATCGCTTGAATCGACCTCACTGGATGCTCGCTATTCAGGCTTGGATGGTTCCGGTTCTGTCTCTGAATCATCATTAAGCCATAATATGAAAAGTTTGTAACCCAGCGCGAGTATGACCGCGCCAACGAAGAGGCCGATGATGCCCGATGTTACAAAACCGCCAATTGCACCGATGAAGATGACAAGCATGGGGACATCGACGCCGCGACCCATCAGGAGGGGTTTAAGAAGGGCGTCAGACATGCCCACAAGGAGGCTCCAGATCGCGAACACAACGGCAGTAGCCGTACTGCTGGTGGAGAACACGTAGACAATAATCGGGCCCAGGACCAGAATCGTGGGAAGCTGAACCACCGCAAGAATCAGCACAAACAATGCCCACAGCCCCGCGCCGGGAACGCCGACTACAAGAAAACCAAGGCTTGCCAGGAGTGTCTGAATGAGTGCGACGCCCAGAATACCCAGGGTAACACTTCGCACGGTCGCCGCCGCAAGTTCGACGGCCTCGGTCCCCCGTTCAGCTGTGAGCCGCGTAGCAATTGCCCGCGCAGCCTGACCGCCCCCGGCATCATTTGCAAGCAGAACACCGGCGATAATGATCGAAACGACGAATTTCAGAATCCCGGCCCCGACGCCGGCAGCGGCGGACAACAGCGGGATACCAAATCTTTTGAGTTGCGGGGTGATCTTGCTCAGGGCATCTCCGAGATTGTTCGAGGCCAGGCTCCAGAACTTGTATAAAGGTTCACCGATAACCGGCCAGGATCTGACGTTCTCCGATGGCGGCGGTACACTTAGCGTCCCTTTGTCGAGCTGCGCGGAATAATCCCGTGCAGTGCTGATGAGGGATTCGGAAAGCATATAGGCCGGAACGAGCAGGATGATCAGTGCCAGGAGTGTGATCAGGGTTGCCGCCAGGCGCCCACGTCCACCCAGCGCGGATTTCAGCCGGCCGTAAACCGGGTGAATGGCTACGGCAATGATAATGCCCCAGACGATAATCTGAAGGAACGGCTGACCGATTTTGAAACACCAGTATAGGAGTAGAATAACCAGGCCTATCTGGATGGTTGCCTCGAGCGCTCTTGCCGTAAACAATTTGTCATTCGAAGATTGATCAGATGAGTTCATACTGCTGCCTCCCCTTGCATAACATGTTTATGCCTTCCATTGGATTTTATGCAGTTTGAATGATGACAGGATAATGAAGAATGGTGAAATTTGAATACCTTAAATATAAAACCTTCCGGTTATCTTTGTAACAAACCTGTATGCAATTAAAATGATTAGCTTCTAAGATATCCTTACATGCGGTCGGAAGTATCAAAAGGATCCCACGCCTTTTTCATTCCTTCAATTTTATTATGATGATCCATATGCATGTCATCGCCTGTTTTAGCGGACATATCCTTTAATACCTGGCTCATCTGAGACATGATCTCACCCAATTTTTCCTGGGCCTTGGGCTCCACCTTGCCGGAGCTCAATTGCTTTGACCATTTAGACATCATCTCTGCTATATCATTTAGATTGGTCTGCATGGTATGGTCTCCGGCATTCGCAGAGCCAATATAAAACATCAGGGTAAAAAGGGTGAACACCATTAATACGGGCATTTTTATTAATATGGGCATTTTTATACAATTTATTGAGGGCTTATTCATGATTCCTCCTTCTTTATATTACCTTTATGATTTTGATTTTTCAGTGAATTAAAAATGCCAATTGAAGTTCAATTGGTTTTATCTAATATAGAACCGCTGTGGATAAAATCAACATGATCGGATAAATATTAGAATAGCCTTATCAGGTGGGAATAATAAAAATCTGGCCTCTGGTGGGAGTGTGCATTTTCACAGCCCCTTCTTTCAGGGAGATGCATGTTTCAGGTTGCCCTCTAATGCGCTTCAGCGACTTCTACCAGGGCTTTAAGATTTTCCGTTGGCGACCCGGGCGCCACAGAACATCCGGGTGCCAGGATCTGAATACCTTCGGCTATGGATTGCCCGGCGACCTGTTTGACCGTCTCAACGTCTTGCATATAGAGGGTATTTGCGGTGTCGACACCGCCCATCAAAATAATATCTGATCCGCATTTTTCACGCGCCAATTTTGCATCGGCCTTGGGCTCGATGCTGAGGATATCGGCTCCGGTCTGTCCCATCCACTCCACAATATGATCCACGTTGCCGCAAATATGAAGAATTTTGGGTACCGGGATCGCTTCAAATTGTTTTCTTTGATACTTCAATTCATAATCCCTGTAAACGCCGGGAGATAGAAGCATTGGAGATGCCGTCATGTCTTCGCAGCAAATTATGTCGGCACCGGCATTGACGAGGGCCCTGGCCAGAGCCGTCCCCGCCTGCTCCGCCACGTCCAGAAACGGTATGATTTTCTCAGGCGTCTTAATCGTGGCCTTAAGAAAAGTGACCATATCGACAAGTGCGCCGGCGATGGTAAACGGCCCGATAATACCGGCCACAATGGCGGCATCATCTCCCAGTTCTTTCTTAAGAATGCGAACGGCTTTGAGCAATTCCGGTATTTTCCCTCTGGAGAGAAAATCATTTGGAAACGCGATCGGATCATCGAGTTTGTAGGGCGCCGGATGATCGACGCCGGGGATTCCTTCGCTGCCGTCCGCAGCTTTGCCGGGTTTTATTTTGCAGCCGAGCGCCTCAGCTTCAAAGGTCTGGGAAAAGGGAACCCTGACGGCGTCAAAGCCAAGGTGGGTATATGCTGCCAGGGCCTGCTTGGCCATGGTTTCCCCGTTTTCATGGCCTTCAGGCCAAAACGCCTGCATCTGTTCCATCTGATCATAGGTCACCGTTGAGTTCGCCCCAAAGCAGGGCATATGGTCCGGTATCTGATGATTCAGTACAGCAAAGATGCGTTCTTTGGCGTTCATATCTAATTGGCTCCCACCGATGATCACAGCAGCGAGTAGTCCAGGCCGAATTTGCTCAGCTTATCTTTGACCCCTTCGTAAAGCTCCAGATATTCCTGGGTCGGCTCAAGGGTCTCCAGATGGTAACATTCATCCAGACGCTTACCGATGGGAGCTTCGGCGAGCTGCTCCTCATACTGGGGCAGAATCTGTTTGACGATCTCGTTGGCCTGTTCCCGGGTGACGCCTTGGCGCGCGGCTAAATGCCCCGCCTCCGCGCCGATACGGGCTTCCATTCCGGTGGCACGTTCCGGATGCCGGTTGCGGGCCACGGCTGCCAGATCAAGATCGGCACCGGCCACGGTTGCAGCCAGCGCATGGGCCACAACCTCGTAAGCGACCATCTCGGTGCACGGACCGGCGGCGGCAAAGGTGTTGGCCGTAATCAACAGATGCGTATTGCGGCTCAGCGCCTGGGACGAGAGGCTAACCAGCCACAGCAATTCCCGGGTGGTATTGCAGCCGTGATGGATATGCAGCGGAAAACCGCAATGCCACTGGGCCTCAAAGGCCAGCAGTGCCAGGAAGTGATGTGCAATGAACACGAGCGCCGTGGCTTCCGGCCCGCCTGAATACCCGCCCACCAACGGGCCCAATAGTCCGTATTTGTTGTGCCCGGTTTGTCGCAGAAAAACGGTTTTCTTGACCCGCTCATAGTCGATTTTCAGCTCGGCTGTAGCTGCAATGCAAAGCCCGTCATTGGGCTGTACACCAAAATCGGCCTGGACAGCGGCCAGGACGGCATCGGTCCGTTCGGCATTGGAGACCAGGTTATGGATGCCGAGCTGGGGTCGGCCGGCAGCCCGGGCTGCCTCGCGCAGCTTGATCACATTCCAGATGGCAGCCTCCACCTCCTGGGGGGTTCCCGACTTAATGGGGCGCCCGTGAACGGTCTGACTGAACGCACTGGAAAAGGTCTGCGCCAGCGGCTCCTGGGCGTAGCTTTGTACCATCGCAACAAAACGCTCTTCGGCCACCGGAGCGCCGACCGGCGTCATCATAATAAACGGTGGTTTAGAATCCTCTATGGCCCGATAGGTCATGGTGGCCGTGTCCCGGCCCTGGCCGTAGGTAACCGCGGTGGGCGCATGCTTTAAGGCCCATTCCACCTCTTCGCGGGTAAACTTCATTAAACGGCCGGTGTCCCGGCAGTAGATACCCAATTCCAGGAACAAATCGAGACTGGCCTGGTACGCCCGATCCGCCAGACCATCATCTGCGGTGATGACGTTTTGGGGGTCATATTTGATGTCGTATTTTTCGATCATTTGACGCGCCACCCGGCCCACGCGCAAATCAAATTCCTTTTCTTTGACCAGGGGGCCGCTTTCACTGCGTCCGATCACATCCCAGAAACCGATCATAATTCCTTATCCTCCCCTCTTTTTTTGCATAAGACGTTTGGCCACTTCAACAGCTTCAACCGCATCCTCTCCGTAGCCATCCGCACCGATCTCCATCGCCCACTCGTGGATCACCGGTGCACCGCCAAGCATCAGCATATATTTTTCACGCAAGCCCAGTTCATCCAGCATTGCCGCTATGTCGGGCATATAGGACATTGTGGTTGTCAGGATGGCTGACGCGGCAATAATGTCGGCCCCCACCGCTTCGGCTTTTTCGATAAACTGACGAACGGGTGTATCATTGCCCAGGTCGTGGACGGTAAAGCCGGAAGCCTCGAGCATGATTTTGACAATATTTTTGCCAAGATCGTGGATGTCGCCCTGCATCACGCCCAGAACGATGATGCCCCGGGAATCCCCTTGATGGCTTTCCATCAACCGGGGTTTAAGTATTTCTGTCGCCGCATTCATGGCGTCAGCCGCCAGCATGACTTCAGGAAGGCAGTACTCCAGGGTGGAAAATTTGTCACCTACGACCTGCATCCCGCGACTGAAGCCCTCCTGGATCACTTTGAAGGGGTCCAACCCCTCTTCAAGAGCCTGCCGGGCAAGGGCCACGCAGCGTGATTCATCATAGTGGACGGTGGCATCCACAATTTCTTCAATTAGATTCGCCTGTGCCTTCGCATTCATAATTATTTTTTCTCCTTTTTTAATAATTCGCTACGGTATGCGCAGTCTATCTATTGTCTACCCATGCTATAGTCAAGCCTTCATTTTCAATACATGCAGATTTCCCACATCACAAACTTTGATTTTGAGCGCTTTAACTTGAACATTCTCTGCTCATCGCAGTGAATCGCAGATCGCTTCCAATCTCAAAAATGTAGATCCGTGTTTATGACTCCGGCATAATTCTAAAGCTCGCACCAGAGCTTGAGTACATGATGGCGCTCAAAAGCGCGGGGCGATTCAAATCAGTGCCTGTCTCCGGAAAGTGTGGTTCGTTGTTTTATTCGAGTCAATAATGTGCTATATCGACGCACTTTGAGTAGTAGCCATCTCAAAAATGTCTTTCGGCCTCCCGGGTAAAGCCTATAATGCTTTGCCTGATTTAATTCTGGTTTTTCAGAGGTGCAGCCCGTGCAGCTTCTCAACATTTCGGCCATAGCCGTGGCCCTGGCCATGGATGCCTTTGCAGTGGCGATTGCCGCCGGCGTGATGCTGAAAAAGGTCAGTTTTCGGCAGAATTTCCGCTTGGCCTGGCATTTCGGCCTCTTCCAGGCCATCATGCCGGTGATCGGCTGGAGTGCCGGCCTTTCCATCCGGGCCTGGATCGAAAATTATGCTCACTGGGCAGCCTTCGGCCTGCTGGTCTTTGTGGCCCAGGGGATGCTGCGGGCGGCCTTTAAAAAGGAAACCGGCGAGGATGAACGCAAAGATCCCACCCGGGGTCTGACCATGGTGATGCTGTCGGTCGCCACCAGTATCGATGCCCTGGCCGTCGGCCTGAGCCTTTCGATGATTTCGGTTTCCATCTGGACGCCGGCCCTGATCATCGGCCTGGTGGCAGGTGCGTTTACGACGGCCGGAATGCATCTGGGAAAAAAGATAGGCAGCGCCCCGCGCATGAGTCGCTACGCCGAAGCTCTCGGAGGGGTGGTACTGCTCCTGATTGGTTTCAATATTCTGCGCGAGCACGGGGCGTTGGAATTTCTGTCTTAATGGCCTGAATGCACTTTGGATAGGAGTTGTTGGAGTAACGCTTATTTGGCTTTACTCATCTCACGGCAGGCGCTGGCAATATCCTTAGCGCTGAATCCCAGGGTTTCCGACAGGTAGGGTACGTCGCCCACCTCCCCGAATCGATCCTGGGCCCCCAGCCTTCTGACCTTTACGGGATAATGTTCGGCCAGAACTTCACAAACAGCTCCGCCCAGCCCGCCGATCACATTCTGGTTTTCAGCGGTCACCACGGCATTGGTTTTTTTGACGGATTCTAAAAGGGTTTCGACATCAAAGGGTTTAACCGACGGGTAATGGATATGCTCGGCATGGATGTTTTCCTGCTTCAGCATGGCAACGGCTTCACGTGCAAATATGGTTGTCAGGCCGGTGGTCACTACCGTTATGTCTGATCCCTGGTCCAATATGCGGGCCTGATGCGGATCAAATTCATAGCTTTCGTCAAATATCGCCGGTTTGACTTCCCGAATCAGCTGCATGTATTCCGGTTTCTTACTGGCGGCCATATACCTGACTGTGGAACGCAGTTCGTAGACATCCGCGGGACAGTAAACGCGCATATTGGGCATGGCGCGCATAATGGCCAGGTCCTGAAAGCACATGTGGGTGGCGCCATTTTTAGCCGTGGTGACACCCGGTGCGGTGCCGACGATTTTTACCGGGTTTTCGGCATAGGCAATTGAAATGGTGATCTGGTCATAGGCCCGGCGGGTGGCAAACGGTGTAAACGTAGCGCAAAACTGCACCATGCCCT
>JASFIU010000097.1:0-11795 GCA_050122495.1 Desulfobacterales bacterium
GGATTGTCCTGCGGGTTCGAATCCCGAAGCCCCAAACCGGAAACAATTGACAGCCATTATTTAAGAGTTGGGCACCCGATTTCTCGGCACCAACTCTTTGTTTATGCCCCAACCGGTGCATTCCAAAAAGACGATGGGATTTAAAATTCAACCTGGAAGGGAGTCAGAAAGCGGCTCAAGGTAATGTCCAGTTTTCGGGTTTCACATATATGTACGGATCAACCCGCTGTTATGGCTTATTTACTTTTATGATTACCAGGGTAATGTCATCTTCTGATTTTTGGCCTTCGGTGAATTGGCCGATCTGATTGTAAACGGCGTTGAGGATATCATCGGCGCCCCTGTTGGCGTTCTGGCGGATGATGTCGCGGAAACGCTGCTTGCCGAACATCTTTCCCTTTTTATTAAACGCTTCCCAGATGCCGTCGGTGCCGATGGCGATGATCTGCCCGTTGGCTAAACCTTTGTGATGGTTTTCGGAATATTCAAAGGTGTCATTTACACCCAGAGCCACCCCCGAACCCTTAAGCTCCTCAAAGGCGTCCTGCTGCGGATCGTAGAGGATGGCCGGGTCATGGCCGGCCCGCACCCATTCGATGGCGTCTTTTTGTGGATCCACGGTCAAATAAAAAAGCGTCATAAACCGACCGGTTTCTAATACATCCCGAGTCAAGTGTCGATTCATGGCCGTAATGACTTCCGCCATGGTTCCGGGCTGTGATGCGCGCATGCGCAGGAAAGCCCGCGCTGATGTCATCAGCAGGGCGGAGTCGACCCCATGGCCGGTGATATCGCCCACCGCTACGGTAAACGGGCCATCCGGATTTTCACGGCGCCACAGAAAATCAAAATAATCACCGCCGATCTCATCGCAGGATACGTTGCGGCCGGCGATGTCCAGCCCCTGAACCTCCGGTTTGCTTTGGGGCAACAGGCTTTTTTGCACTTCGCCCGCCAGCGCCAGGGCTTTTTTATGCTCGGTCATATCGGTAATAAAAGCCATGTTGCCGATAACTTCTCCCTGATCATCTCTGAGGGTGTTACCGTGAACCAGGATCGGCACGTGGCGCCCGTTTTTGGCCACCATAGTTCCCTCAAACTCCCGGTATTCCTGGGCAAGCAGCTCCTCGCGGTTGCTGGCCATAAACAGTCTGTCTTCCTCGGTGGCCAGATCGGTTGGTGTTTTACCGATAATTTCTTCGCGGGCATATCCCAGTAAATTGCAGTAGGCGTCGTTGACGTCGATAATTTTAAAACCCTCATCCATGAGGATAAAACCTTCCCCAGCGGTTTCCACGATCCGCCGGAATTTCTCCTCGCTCTTACGTACGGCATCTTCAGCCAGCTTGCGGCGGGTAATGTCCACCAGCAGACCCTGGTTAAATATTTTATTGCCCTTTTCGTCCCGCACCACCGAGGTCTGATCTTCAACCCAGCGGACCTGGCCGTCTTTGGTTATGAGGCGGTAGAACTGAGTATATTCTTCCACGTCTGCTTCGGCATATTGCCTGATTTCTTCGCGGATGCGTTCTAAATCATCCAGATGGACAAGGTCTTTAAAATGGATCTTCTCATCGATAAATTCCCTGGCCGTATATCCCAGCTGACGGACGTTATCGGAGACATACACCAGCTTAGGGTTTTCGCCGGCCATCCGTCGAAACAGGACCACCGGGCTGTTGTCGATGATTACCTGGGCCAGGCGCAGCTCTTCTTCGGTCCGGCCCCGCTCGAGGCACTCTTGCTCAAGGGAGGCCGCGCGCTCTTTAACTTGGCTTTTGAGCGCCTTTAATTCACGGATCAGTTCATCTTTGGTTTTGTTTTTATCGGCTTTCATCATCCCATTCCTTTAAATAATTGGATGCTGAATCGACTAATTATCTAGCGCTATTGCTGTAATCCCTTTAATCTCCGGCAGGATATGGCGCCATTTGATATTTTCAAGCTCTGTGGACCAAAGCTCGCCGTTGGAAAGTACCGCCAACAGTTCTTTATTCATCTGACAGAAACGTTCGACCATGTGCTGCGGCCAGGGCAGGTCCAGACCTTTTGAGGCCGAATCCCAGGTTTGACCGCCGTCATGCGATGTTTCGATCCGTCCATTTTTTGAGACACTATCGGCCGGTCCGAATATGATGTGTTCGGGGTCATCCGGATCAACCCAAACGGCGCGGCAGTAGCAGGTGTACAGGCATTTCCAGGTTCTGCCGCAGTCCTTAGAGCGATAAAGCCCGCCGCCCGTGGGGGCGGTTAACAGATCCGGTGAGGAAGGATGTACGCTGATCGAATGCACGTCCGGATGAATCAATTGCCCCAAGGCACGATTCATTTCCGGGTTTCCGTCACTGCCTTCAACCAGGTGCCAGTTGTTGCCGCTGTTGTTGGAAATCAGAACGCCGCCCACCTCAACAGCAGCGAACACGCGTGCCAGGTCGGATCCGAAGCCGAAAATGGCAAAGCCCCGCACGCATCCCGCTTCGGGCGAGTATGGCAGAAACCAGCCGGATTGATCCCGCAAATTTTCGACCTCCGGGCAAGCAGTCCATGTATCGGCATTGTCGCGGGACACATAGATAGCGGCCGGTTCGGTGCCGGCCAGTGCGAATGTCCCGCTTTCTGATGAACAGGTCAGCCAGCGAATATGCCGGTTTGAAAGATGGGTGCTGGTTTCCTTCCAGGTCTGCCCGGCGTCGACCGAGCGCCAGATGCCGTCTTTCGTGCCGGCCAGAGTAAAGCCCCCGCAGGCAGCGACACTGGTTACCACATGCGCACTCAAAGCGGCGTTGATCCTGCGCCAACCGTCAGGCTCGCGACGGGCAATGCAGATACCATTTGTGGTCGCAATATATAACGTATCGCTCATTATTTCACCTTGCCGCGGTCAAAATAAAAGGGCGGCTCATAGAGTCGCCCGTTAAGGAGGAGAGCAGATGAAGAACTGTAGGCTGCAGAAGCGACATCCACTCATGAATATAATTTAATGCCATACGATGATTTGTCAAACCGAATAAAATAAACTTGCTTTTCGTTAAAAAGGTGTTATGATTGTGCTAATCAATAAAGGCCCGCTCTTAATTGGCGGGCCGGTTTCGTTCTAAAGGAAAGATCCATTTGTCAAAGTGGCTACCTGAAGCATGGAACTATGAGAATTTTTTTGAAAGGAGTATGTCACGATGGCTAATGGAATTGTAAAATGGTTTAATAGCAGTAAAGGCTACGGCTTCATCGAGCAGGAAGATGGTCCGGATGTATTCGTTCATTTTTCCGGGATCAATGCAGAAGGTTTCAAGTCTCTGTATGAAGGCGACCGCGTGAGCTTTGATATAGAAGAAGGCCAAAAAGGTCCCGCTGCCGCAAATGTCACTGTAGAATAACTGACTATTGCTGAACAAAAAAAGGGCATTCCGTCTCCATCTAAGGATGAGGGAATGCCCTTCTTATTTTGATAATATCGCTGCTTTTGCCCGACCCGGATCAATTCAAACATCCATATCCTTTTTACTCCTTTTGAACAAAAAAGATAATGGTCTCCTCGAATTGAGGTCCGGGCACATTATTCCAGGATTTCAAGAACGATGCGTTTTTTTGCCTTTCCGGATGCTGCACTTAATAACGTTCTGATGGCCTGAGCAGTCCGCCCGTGTTTGCCGATAATCTTCCCCATATCTTCTTTGGCTACCCTAAGTTCCAGTATCAGCGTCTGTCCACCTTCAACTTCAGTAACTGAGACCTGTTCTGGATTGTCAACAAGTGCCTGGGCTATGTGACTGATCAATTCTTTCATGGCGCCATTCCCTTCGTTAGCTGTTGCCGATTGGGGGTACCCCGAGCATCAACGATTCGTCCAGAATTTCGCATTGTTGTGATAGTTTTAGCATATCGAAAGCGCGCCTGAATGTCAAAACGCATGAGAAATTAAGCAGTTCGAATTTCGATTATGTCTAAAAGTTATCAGACTTATTTACCCACCGATTTCAGCCATATTGCTGCGGTCCAACCCCAGATGGCGTTGAAAACAACCACAAACAGGGGCGTGAACAAGCCGAGATCAAGACCCATAACACCTTTATTTGCCTTCATTGGGAAAACAACAAAAAGCTGCACCAGCGTCGGACCCAGGCTGAAAATTAGCCCTTTGGAAAAGATGCGTGTTTTCATGAGCGGAAGCAGAAACAGCAGCCCCCAAATTCCTCCCCAGACAAGCCGCGGATATAGCCAGCCGGGCGATAGCTGCGGCGCTATTTTTACGCCCAATGCCGCTGTAATTCCAAGCTCGCCGAAAATCCAAACTGCCAGACTGTTGATCAGGCCACCCAAACAGCCGGCAGCAAATACCAAACTTGTGTTCCTGGCCAAGTTGCTCATCAAGCTTACCTCCTAACTCCTGTGTGCCTCGCACAGATCCAAATCCGACATCATTACGTTTTTACTTAAGGGGTTATTTCCGTCTGTAATTGAACTTCGAGTCGTGTCATTTAAACCGGTGGAGAAGATTATATATACGTATATATACTAATCATCTTTAATTCTGCTGTCTAAAATAAATCAAATTTTTATAGCCCTCATTTTTTCATCTTAAGTATCAACATGGGTATTATGCCCAGGGCGGGAAAAATGGCCATCGCAGCGAAACTCCACAGATAGTCACCGGTTGCATCCCGTAAACTGCCGATGATATAAGGGCCCACCGCCATCCCAATACCGGCGCCTGTGCCCAGGATGCCAAATCCAAAACCCATCACCGATTCCGGCAGCAGTTCTGCCGGTAATGAGAATATTGCCGGCGTTAGAATGGCGACAAAGACCCCGATAGAAATGGAAAGAATGGCAGCGTGACGATTGAATTCCGGGATCAAATATAATAATAAGGCAGTGCCGCCGCATCCGACCGATACGAATACCCATTTGTGTCCCAGCCGGTCAATTAACAGGCCGACGACCGGGGCCAGCACAATAGAGCCCCACATCGGGTAGCTGGCAAGCAGCCCCGCTCTGGCAACACTTTCTCCCCGGGAAATAAAGTAGTCGGGCGCGTAGGTAAAGAAGGAGATCAGGCCGGCATTGAACAACCCCCATGACAGTCCGACCAGCCAGGCGCTGCCGCCGGCCTTTCTTACCGCTGTAAGCAGCCCCGCCGGCTCGGATTTTACCTCTCCGCCGGTGCTTTTACTGCGATATAATACCAGGAAAAGACACAACGTGGCGGCGCCCGCCATAAAACTAACCCATATGGCAGTCTGCCAGTTGAAACGGAATGCGATGGCACCCATAAAATTAAGGGAAAGGATGGTACCGAGCGGCATGGATATGTTAAAAACTCCCATTGCCAGCCCGATCTCACGGTCGTAAAACCAGGATGCAACAATTTTCGGAGCAACGACTATCAGGACCGTAGCCCCCACCCCGGCCACCAGACGGCCCAATGCCATCATTCCAAAGCCGCTGCTTAAAGCCACAATTGCCGTGCCGAGTGTCAGGCACAAAAGCGAAGCCGCCCCAACCCGTCGCGGCCCGAAACGATCGGTTAACATTCCACCAGGGATCGATAAAAAGATGCCCGGCAATATGAACAGGCCCATCAGGGCACCCGCCTGGGCATAGGAAATTTTGAGGGCCTCAACCAAAATTCCAATAAGAGGCGGGATGCTTTGAAAAATGACACCAAAGGTCAGTATGCAAAACGTACCCAATCCTAAAATTGTCCAGCGATAAGCGGCAGTCGTTTTCATTTCAACTCCTGATATCGTGTAACCTGATTCCGGTTTAGTAAAACCCTATTTCGCACGTCATTAAAAGAATCGTCTGTTCGGCATCATCGTCATTTGCGTTTCTTGCCCAGTGCGTCTTCAAATGGATTGTGAAACGGTCTGTGTTTTCTTTGCGACTGCGGTGTTTTCGCGGCGGTCGTTTTTTTTCGGTGGGTCGGTTTCCTTGGCCGCGGGCTTTTTGGCGCGCCGGACTTACTTTTCATTGATAAAGAGATCCGGTTGCGATCCAGATCAACGGCGATTACCCGCACCTTTACCTTTTGCTGTACCTTTATATAATCAGCCGGATCCTTCACAAAGCTGTCGGACAATTCGCTAATATGCACCAGTCCGTCCTGATGGACGCCAATGTCGACGAATGCGCCAAAGGCGGTCACGTTGGTGACGATTCCCGGCATCATCATTCCCGGCCTGAGATCGGATATCTGGTTGATGCCTCTGGCGAACTCGATGGCCTCAAATTCCCTACGCGGATCACGACCGGGTTTGGCCAGCTCGGCGAGAATGTCCTCGAGGGTCGGTTTTCCGATTTGATCGCTGATATAGCGGGACACGTCAATCTTTGCTCTCAAACCGGCATCTTTCATCAAATCGGCAACAGAAGAGTTCAGATCCCGCGCCATGGCATCCACGACCGCATAGCGCTCCGGATGAACGGCACTGGCATCCAGCGGATCGGCGCCATCATGGATTCTTAAAAAACCGGCAGATTGCTCAAAGGCTTTCGGGCCCATCCGGGGAACCGCCTTTAATTTATGTCTGGAATCGAAAGGACCGTTTTCATCGCGGTACTTGACGATATTTGCAGCCAGCCGGGGTCCGAGTCCCGAGACATAGGCCAGCAGTTCAACACTGGCGCGGTTTACGTCCACACCAACGGCATTTACGCAGCTGATGACCACATCATCCAGGGCTTGTTTTAATGCGGGCTGATCAACATCGTGCTGGTATTGACCCACCCCGATCGATTTGGGGTCGATTTTAACAAGCTCCGCTAAAGGATCTATCAGGCGTCTGCCGATCGAAACCGCTCCGCGTATGGTGAGATCCAGCTCGGGGAACTCCTGGCGGGCCGCCTCCGAGGCGGAATACACGGAAGCACCGCTTTCATTGACCAGAATCACCGGTGTGTTCTTGAGCGCCTCAATTTTGCGAATAAAGGCCTCGGTTTCTCTGCCCGCGGTACCGTTTCCCACCGCCACCGCTTCGATCGCATGGCGTTTAAACAGATTGATGATGTTTTCGGCGGCTCTCAGATCCCGCTTTTCATCCAGGTGTGGATAAATCGTTTCGTGGTGAAGCAGTTTCCCCTGACGATCCAGACAGACCACCTTGCAGCCGGTTCGAAAGCCGGGATCGATACCCATAACCCGTTTGGGACCCAGCGGGGGTGCCAGAAGCAGCTGGCGCAGGTTGCGGGCAAATACCGCGATTGCATGGTTCTCAGCGCGTTGGCGGGTGGCCAATCGAGCCTCTGTTTCCATGGAACGTGACAGCAGCCGTTTGAAACTGTCATGGACGGCTAGCTTCACCTGGTCTGAATCGGCGGCATCACCTTTGACAAAAAGGCCTTCCAACAGCTCCAAAGCTTCCCCCTCCGGCGGTGCAATGCTCAGATGAAGAACCGCTTCCTTTTCCCCGCGGCGCATGGCCAGTATGCGGTGGGAAGGGGCCCTGGCGGCAAATTCCTGCCAGTCAAAGTAATCTCTGTACTTGGCGCCTTCGGTTTCCTTTCCGGAAGCCACGCGGCTTTGGATGAAGCCTCTTTTAAAATACAACGCCCGCATTTTTTCACGTGAGCCGGGATCCTCATTGATGATTTCGGCCATAATGTGCCGGGCACCTTCCAGGGCATCCTGGGGTGATGTCACCCCCTTTTCAGCATCAACAAATTCGGTGGCAAACTCGAAGGGATCCTGCCCCGTTTGTTCCAGAATTTTTAGCGCCAGCGGTTCCAGGCCTTTCTGGCGCGCCATCGTGGCTTTGGTCCTGCGTTTCGGGCGGTAGGGCAGGTAAATATCCTCCAGCAATGCCAGGTTTGCAGCGTTAAGCACTTTTTGTTTCAGTTCCGCGTTAAGATGGCCGTGGCTTTCAAGGGATTTGAGTACGGCGGCCTTGCGGGCGTCGAGTTCTTCGAGTTGATTCAATCGGTCCCGGATGGCAGTGATGGCCACCTCATCGAGGCTGCCCGTGGCCTCTTTGCGATAGCGGGCGATGAAAGGGATGGTGTCTCCCTGCCGGAGAAGGTTTACCGTGGTTTGGACACCGGCAGACGGCAGCGTGAGCTCATTTGCAATTGTCGAAATATGGCCCGTCGTCATGGTTTTTGTTACCTTGATGTGATAAATTTAGATTGGGGTGACAGTTGAAAATAACAGGCCCAATAATGCAAGCGCGCCGGTTAAAGTCAAGTAAAAGAAGCGACCATGTTAAGATTTCTTTGGATAATATTTAAGTATCTCATTTATTGATATCTCACCAGCATCCTCAATATCCCCTTAATAATTAAATAAATATGCCGATAAATATTTTAGAAGCAAGAATTTAGCTGTCTTGCGCGGGTTGCGATCGGCCTCAACCCAATTTAAGCAGAAGGAGATAATTCCTGGTGAAAAAATACGTTATTGTTTTTATGATTGTTTTATTTCCTGCCGTCGCTTTTGCGAACTTTTCAATAAAGTTTGAAAATACATCTAATGAAAAGATGATTTACAGTCTCTATTGGATTGACCACCCTTTTAAATCGCTGCGACCTGCAAATTTGGCTGCCGGTGAGCTAAGGGCTTCAGAAAGCAGAAGTCTTTCCAACCGTTACATAAACGGGCAGTACTATGTGATTTGGAGGGATGCCAGTGATATTAAGCACGAAATGTTAATCCACATTCAAGATGGTGTTACCCAAATAACGGTCACACCGCTGGATTGGAGTTTTGGCGGAGGAGATATCTAGGAATTATACTGAAATTTTGGGATTTGTATATTGTTTTGTGATCCAAATTTTAAATTTTCTTCCGGATCCCGCTGCCAGAAAGGGCCTTATCATTCAATTTCGCCCTCATCGTCCGACTTGGATTTTTCGGATAGAATCAGAAACACAAAAAACACGAGTCCAAAACCCATTAAGCCTAAGCCCAAATAGACCAAATCATTCAAGTTATTGCCCCCTATAATAACGGGTGATCCCTGCGATCGACTCATCCATTAGATATGCCCAGGGGCGGTTCTGCTGCATCCTGGTATCTGTATTTTTCGAGTAGATCCTTGATCGCTTCTTCAAGAAGATCGTTTTGTCGCTTGTCCAGCTGGGCCGCGAGGATTTTGATTTCCTTGATCAAGCCCGTATCTAAGGTGGTGTTATACATTCTTCGTTTGCTCATATTGTATTATACCTCTATAGAAATATCGGTAACTATACGATTAACTTTAGAAAAAAATAGACAGTTGTTGCCAAGCGCTAATTCTTAAACCAAAAAACACCTGATCATAATATGAGAATCGGGTTTTCTGCTCGAAAGAATGAAAACGTATTGATTTGTCCTGCCCATTTTCTTAAAGATAAATCCAGGGGCACCTTAAATGGGCCTGTAGCGTCGAAATAATTGCCAACAGATAGGCTGATAAAGGAACAAAAAATGAACGATTTGTCTAAATACCACGCCGTCAGAGATCAAATTCAGACCATGGACCTGCTGCAATGGCATGGAGAAGGCTGGATTAGCAGAATTATTCGATGGAAGACAGGCGGGTCTGCGACGCACAGCGGGGTTGCCTGCCGGCTTGCCGATGTTGACAGGGTAATGACGCTGGAGGCCGTCAGCAAAGGGGCCATCCCGAACCCGTTGAGCCAAACGTTAAAAAAATATAATGGTAAGGCCTATTGGCATCCTTTAAAAGAAGAATATCGACCCTATGTCGCCCATTCGTTTAACTGGATGTACGATAAGATCGGTACGGGTTACGATTTTGAAGGCGTCGGCAGCAACTTATTCGGCAAAGTATCCGCTGATGCGCGGGCGCTTTTTTGCAGCGAATATGTGTTTTTGGGCTGGAAGGTGCGTTGTGCCGAAGAATTGGCCATGGACGTGTTCAGATGGCTGCTGGATATTGAGGAGGTTCCGGTTCCCTCCGAGCTTCACGCCATCGGCATTTATGAAGAAGAAGGCATCCGGATTTTGTAACAAACCGGATTAACGTTTCATTGGGCTGGCGAAATACCGGCTGGGGCTTGAACTCATTGAAAAGGAAGAAATTCTGCTTATGTTTAACCCCAAGCCCGCCTGAAGTGGTTTTTGGGTTTTTCAATTCCCGCATGGCGGTGCTGCGCACCCGGTTTCACCGCGTTGTTTTCAACTATTGCGGCGCTTTGCGCCCCGCCGTTACCACCTGTGGCGGTAAAATCCAGGCCACCCGCTTTGCGGGTGGTCGTTGATTTAGGCACACAGAACCAGTTACAACAGCAAATATAAGCATCGGTAGAAATGGGTATTATCAAACCAGCAGGTATAGGAATCGTACTGATCGGATTTGTCGGACTGCTGAGCGGCTGCGCTGAGGTAGTGGTACCCGGGGCCATGACCGGCGGAGGAGAATATTACCATTACACCACTGAAAATGTAGCCAAAGAAACGTTAATGGGTGATGTCAGACAGGTCACCGCGGCCGCTCGGACCGCCTTAAAGAAGATGAATATCCGTCTGCATTCGGTGGACCCTTATACCGATGAGACGGTCATGCTCGCATCCACGGACGAGCTCGACATCACCATTAAGATCGTAGCGGTCAACACCAACACCACCCGGGTCAGCGTGGATGCCAGGGAAGATCATATCATTAAAAAGGACAAACCCACCGCCGATCAAATCTTATCTCAGATCCGGATTGCCCTGGCCCGCAAAGATCTGCCGGAAGAACTGTATTCGAAGGTTTTCGTGAAAAATAACTGCCGCCGTCCCATTTACGTTGCCGTGCGCTACCTGGACGGAAAAAATGAGCCGGATCACTGGCAAACCCGTGGCTGGTTTAAGCTGGATTCAGGTCAAAAAAAACACATCGTTGATACTCACAACCGCTATATTTATTTCTATGCCGAAACCCGTTTGAAAGACAAACTCTACTGGGGTGGAGAAGATTTTCACTTGGCCGCGGGAACAAACGGTGGGTATTGCCGTAAATCTTAGCCATCTGGCAGCAACACCGCCTGGTCTGATCGTTAATGTAAAGGTTAAGCTGGTGGAAGTAGAGGGTCGCCGGCTGGTATTTTCCATCGTTGCCGATGACGGTATCGACACCATATCAGAGGGCACCCACGACAGGTTCATAATCGACGCGGCGAAATTTAATGCAAAGGTAGCTGTCAAAAACAAGGAATTAAGCCCGTAACGGCATCCAAAGATTCTAAATCTCGCCCAAGATCCAATTGAAAGGTATAATAGCAGTCAATCTGCTGCTCAGGCGGCGGAAGACAATTCGCCCGAGGCGCTTTATGAGCCTCAGGCGAATTTTTAAGATTGCGGCTAGCGGCGTTTGGGCCCTATCATTTGTGCTTGCTCCTGGGTAATGGTGCCATCCTCAAGCCCTTTTTCGATCAATTGTCTCATAACTTCCCGGCGCTGGGCGCGATTTTCCATATTTGTGAGAATTTCATTTTTCTGGTCCGGTGTAATGGTTCCTTCAGTAGCAGCCTTTTCAACTCGCTTCCGGACTTCAACCTGCATCTCGTCGCGGAATTTCTGCCGGTCGATGTTGAGCTCCTCCATTACGGTGCGCATTCGTTCTCGGTTGAGTTTTGTGCGGATGGTCTCGGGTTTTTGACCTGTCATTTCTGAAAGCACCTGAACCATCAGATTCTTTTGCTCATATTTTGCCAGCAGCATCAGACCGCCGCCTTTGTGGCGTTGGTTAACCCCGAAACCCCGGCGGCCGTCTTTTCCTTGACGGTCCGCAAATACCGGTCCGGAAAGGGCCATACCCATTACCAGTACACTCGCGACGATGATCGTTTGAATCTTTCTCATGATAACCTCCTAA